>NZ_JBFULB010000189.1:0-7453 GCF_056400545.1 Stenotrophomonas sp. P5_A8
AGGCGGAGATGGTCATCCATCTACATAGCAATGCCGACGACAACGGAACCGCGCGCGGTGCGCGCGTCATCGTCCAAGCAGGGCGCCCTGATGATCAGGCACTTGCGAGCAGTGTGCTTTGTTCGATGAAGGAGGCAATACAGAGTCGGCCCGGCTACGAGTCGTTCGTGGTGGCGACGAAGCCGCATGTAGACAATAAAGGGGAGAACAGGGAGGCGAAGATGCCCTCGATCATCGTCGAAACTGCCTTTCACACCAATCCCGAGGATGCCAAGGCATTGCTCGATCCGGTGTTTCGCACCGCGTCGATGAAGGGGGTGGAGAAGGGCTATCGCCTCTGGGCCGCAGGCAAGGACTGCACGGCTTTTGAACTGGGTCCGATTGAGGACTTTTCCCTTCCCATTGGTGGCGCTTCCGAGTTGACGCTGAAAGTGCAGGGAAATCCCCAGTTTCCAGTGACGCTCGAAACCCATGTGGCCGGATGCTCGGAACAAGGGGCCTGCGACGCCTACACCAAGGTGTTCGATGATCCCGACGTGCCGATGCTGGTGCAGACCGGGTGCCAGGGCAGCGGGTCAGGCGTGGCGGACTGGTCGGCCCGGATGATCGATGCCGACGGCGTGGCCACGGCCCCGGTGACCTATCGGCAGGTATGCGGCCGAGGATGACCACAGGTCTGGCGCAGAAAAGGTTCTTCGCCCCTATGATGGGGCCCTCACGGGCGCGACAAACCCGAGCGGAGACGCCAGCCGATCCAAGCGGCGCCTGCACACCCGGCCACCCGCGCAGGGTCGTGCTCACGCTGCGACGGCCCTTGCAACAAGATGTTCCCCGCAGGGGCGAAGAGCCAAAAAAAGGCCGGCGCATCGCGCCGGCCTCCGTGAATCACCGTGCAGCGGGCTTGCCTCAGCCCAGCTCACCCTTCGCATCCAGGTAGCGCTCGGCATCCAGCGCGGCCATGCAGCCGAAGCCGGCCGAGGTGATCGCCTGGCGGTAGTGCTGGTCGGCCACGTCGCCGGCGGCGAACACGCCCTCGACCGAGGTCTGGGTGGCGTTGCCGCCCAGGCCCGAGCGGATGTCCAGGTAACCGTTGTTCATGGTCAGCTGGCCGTCGAACAGGCTGGTGTTGGGGTGGTGGCCGATGGCCACGAAGAAGCCGTGGGCCTCGATGTCGCGGGTGCTGCCGTCCAGCGTGGACTTGACCCGCACGCCGGTGACGCCGGCATCGTTGCCCAGCACTTCATCGACCTGGTGGTGCCACACGGTCTCGATCTTGCCGGCCGCCACCTTGGCGAACAGCTTGTCCTGCATGATCTTTTCCGCCTTGAGGGTGTCGCGGCGGTGGACCAGGTAGACCTTGCGGGCGATGTTGGACAGGTACAGCGCCTCTTCCACGGCGGTGTTGCCGCCGCCGACCACGACCACGTCCTGGTCACGGTAGAAGAAGCCGTCGCAGGTGGCGCAGGCAGACACGCCGCGGCCCTTGAAGGCCTCTTCCGATTCGATGCCCAGGTACTTGGCGGTCGCGCCGGTGGCGATGATCAGCGCGTCGCAGGTGTACTCGGCACTGTCGCCGATCAGCTTGAACGGGCGCTGGGCCAGGTCGGCGGTGTGGATATGGTCGAAGATCACCTCGGTCTCGAAGCGCTCGGCATGGGCCTGCATGCGCGTCATCAGGTCCGGGCCCATCAGGCCATGCGCGTCGCCGGGCCAGTTGTCCACTTCGGTGGTGGTCATCAGCTGGCCACCCTGCTGCAGTCCGGTGATCACCACCGGCTTGAGGTTGGCGCGCGCGGCATAGACAGCGGCGGTCCAGCCGGCCGGGCCGGAGCCGAGGATGACGAGCTTCTGGTGGCGGGAGGGCAGGGAATGGCTCATGTAGACTCGCGTAAATGGTGATGGGGCGGGACGCCGGCGGTGATTGCGTGGCGTCCGGGACAAGCCATAGAGTGGCGGCAGGGGCGGGGCGATTCAAGGCGACCGGTGGAGCGGGGCGACCTGCGGGGCATGTCGGCGCCTCCCGTGTCGAAGTTTTGACAGGGGCCGGGCCGGGTGGGCGTGCCGACCAACGGTCGACACCTACCGGGGTGCCAGCCAGTCGTTTATTATCAAGCACTAACAGTGCATTCCCAAGGTGTGGTCTAAGGTGGCGAAGCAGCTCCCGGAACGATCCAAGTCTCCCGACAGCAAACCGTCGCGCAAGGCTGCGGCGGCGCCTGCGCCTGCCGATAATCCGGGCCGTCAGCGTMTGTGGCGCGACCTCGGCCTGATCGCGATCGCCCCGGCGCTGCTGTATCTGGTCGCCAGCCTGTTCACCTATTCGGCCACCGACCCCGGCTGGTCGCACACCGGCAGCGTGGTCGCGCCCATCCACAACATGGGCGGCCGGGTCGGGGCGTGGATCGCCGACGTGCTGCTGCAGCTGTTTGGCTACATCGCCTTCGTGCTGCCGATCGTGCTCGGCGCGCTGGCCTGGATCGCCATGTTCGGGCTCAAGCGTGAAAGCAAGGGCGAGCATGACCTGGACCCGGCGCTGCGGTTGGTTGGCCTGGTCGGCTTCCTGATCGCCGGCACCGGCTTCCTGCATGTGCGTCTGTTCACTGGCGATGTCGCCCATGCCGGCGGCATTCTCGGCCGGCTGGTGGGCAACTCGCTCAGCGCCGGGTTCGGTGCGCTGGGTGCGAATCTGTTCGTGCTGGTGCTGCTGCTGGCCTCGATCACCCTGGCCACGGGCATCTCCTGGTTCGTGGTGATGGAGAAGATCGGTCGCTGGGTACTGGCGCTGCCGCCGCTGTTCAACAAGAAGAAAGAGCAGGCCACCGAGTGGCAGCAGACCCGCGCCATGCGCGAGGAGCGCCAGGAAGTGCGCAAGGTCGATGCGGAGGTGCGTGCCAAGCGCGAGCCGGTCAAGATCGAGCCGCGCCCCGAGCCGGTGCTGGAAAAGAGCGACCGGGCCAAGCGCGAGACCCAGATCCCGATGTTCCGCGGGGTCAATGGCGATGGCTCGGACCTGCCGCCGCTGGCGCTGCTGGACGATCCCAAGCCGCAGCCCAAGGGCTACGACGAAGACACGCTGGAAACGCTGTCGCGGCAGATCGAGTTCAAGCTCAAGGATTTCCGCATCGAAGCGCAGGTGGTGGGCGCCTATCCGGGTCCGGTGATCACCCGTTTCGAGATCGAGCCGGCGCCGGGCATCAAGGTCAGCCAGATCAGCTCGCTGGACAAGGACATTGCCCGTGGCCTGTCGGTGAAGTCGGTGCGCGTGGTTGACGTGATTCCGGGCAAGTCGGTGGTGGGCCTGGAAATCCCCAACGTCACCCGCGAAATGATCTACCTGTCCGAACTGTTGCGCTCCAAGGAGTACGACAAGTCGACCAGTCCGCTGACCCTTGCCCTGGGCAAGGACATCGCCGGGCGCCCGACCGTGGCCGACCTGGCGCGCATGCCGCATCTGCTGGTGGCAGGCACGACCGGTTCGGGCAAGTCGGTGGCGGTCAACGCCATGGTGCTCAGCCTGCTGTACAAGGCGTCGCCCAAAGACCTGCGGATGCTGATGATCGACCCGAAGATGCTCGAGCTGAGCGTCTACCAGGGCATTCCGCATCTGTTGGCGCCGGTGGTGACCGACATGAAGGAAGCCGCCAACGGCCTGCGCTGGTGCGTGGCCGAAATGGAACGGCGCTACAAGCTGATGAGCGCGGTGGGCGTGCGCAACCTGGCCGGCTTCAACAAKAAGGTCAAGGATGCCGAGGACGCCGGGCAGCCGATGATGGACCCGTTGTTCAAGCCGAATCCGGAACTGGGCGAAGCGCCGCGCCCGCTGGAGACGCTGCCGTTCATCGTGATCTTCATCGACGAATTCGCCGACATGATGATGATCGTCGGCAAGAAGGTTGAAGAACTGATCGCGCGCCTGGCGCAGAAGGCACGTGCGGCCGGCATCCACCTGATCCTTGCCACCCAGCGCCCGTCGGTAGATGTGATCACCGGCCTGATCAAGGCCAACATTCCCACCCGCATCGGCTTCCAGGTCAGTTCCAAGATCGATTCGCGCACCATTCTGGACCAGTCCGGTGCGGAGACCCTGCTGGGCCACGGCGACATGCTGTACCTGCCGCCGGGTACCGCGTTGCCCGATCGCGTCCACGGTGCGTTCGTGTCCGACGAGGAAGTGCACCGCGTGGTCGAGCACCTCAAGGCCAGCGGCCCGGCCGATTACATCAGCGGTGTGTTGGACGAAGTGCAGATGATGGGCGATGGCGTGGTAGTAGGCGCCGGTGGCCTGCCCGAGGCCAGCAGCGGCGGCGGCGACGAATCCGATCCGCTGTATGACGAGGCGCTGCGCATCGTCACCGAAACCCGCCGCGCGTCGATTTCCGGCGTGCAGCGCCGGCTCAAGATCGGTTACAACCGCGCCGCGCGCCTGATCGAAGCGATGGAAATGGCCGGCGTGGTCAGTCCGCCCGAACATAATGGCGACCGCAGCGTGCTGGCGCCGCCGCCGCCGAAGTAACGGCGCGAGATCGTGGAAGGGGGGGCGATGCGTGCATTGCCCCTTTCGATGCTCACCCCGCACGCGGTTGTGTTGCACGCCTCGACCGCCCCCTCTCGCCCGCACCCGCCTGCACAAGGAACCCGCAATGAAGTCGATGCTGTGGTTGGTGTTGGGCGGCCTGGCCTTCGCGCCGGCCCTGGCGCGCGCCGATACGCAGTCGTCGCCTTCAGCACCCGCCCCGGTGCCAGCCTCGGCCGCATCCGGCACGCCGGGCGGGCAGGGCACGCCGACCGAGGCGCAGGCCAGCAACAACTTCAGCTTCGTGCGTTACCGTGCCGATTACGTGGTGCGCCCGGACGCGGGCAACACCCAGACCGAAGAGTACGACATCCTGCTCAAGACCAAGTCGGCGGTCGAGCAGTTCAGCCAGGTGCGGCTGAGCTACAGCGAAAAGATGGAAACCCTGGAGGTGCTGGCCGCCTATACGCTCACCGCCGACGGCCAGCGCCGCGACGTGCCGGCCGACCGCATCTACACCCAGGAGAGCTACTCCAGCGCGGCTGCGGCGATGTATGCCGACCGCAAGGTGCGGGTGGTGGTGTTTCCCAACCTGGCCCCGGGTACGCGGCTGGTCTACAAGACCCGGCGGACCCAGAACACACCGTACTTCCCCGGCTACTTCGGGCTGTGGGAAACCTTCAGCGTGTTCACCCAGTACGACGACGCACGGGTGACGCTGTCGGCACCGGCCGCGCTGCCGATGTTGGTGCAGCAGCGCGATGTGCAGGGCAGTGACCGACCGAAGATCCGTGACGGCCAGGCCACGTGGGAGTGGCGCTACCAGCGCCGCGAGCCGATGCAGGCGCAGAACTGGTCGGCCGCGGCGTGGGAGTTCAGCCCCACCATCATGGCCAGCACCTACCGCGACTGGGCGCAGGTGGCCAGCGCCTACCAGCGCAAAGGGGGCGAGGCTGCCAGGGTGACCCCTGGCATCCAGGCGCTGGCCGACCAGCTCACCGCAGGCATCACCGATCGCCGCGACCAAGCGGCGGCGCTGTACCGCTGGGTCTCGCAGAACATCCGCTACGTGGCGGTGTACCTGGGCAATGGCGGGCTGGAGCCGAATCCGGCGCAGAGCATCCTCGACAACCACTATGGCGACTGCAAGGACCACGTGGTGATCCTGGAGGCGCTGCTGGCTGCGCGTGGCATCCAGAGCAGTCCGGTGCTGATCGGTGCGGGCGGCGGCCCGAGCCTGCCGGCGGTTCCGCTACTGGGGCGGTTCAACCATGCCATCACCTACATCCCCGAATTCGATCTCTACCTGGACTCGACCAGTGCCTATGCACGGTTTGGCCAGTTGCCCGACGGTGACCTGGGCGCGCCGGTGCTGCTGACCCGGCAGGCAACAGTGGCGCGCACCCCGGATAACGATGCCAGCCGCAATGGCAATGGCCTGGACGTCAGTTTCCGCTTCGACGCAAAAGGCGATCTGGCCGGCCAGACCGTGCTGCAGCCGAGCGAGATCAGCGAAATCGGCATGCGGGGATCGTTCGCGCGTCTCAATGCGCAGAACCGGGCGCGGGTGGAGGAATCGATCATGGCCTCGTCCGGGTTCGACGGCACCGGCGCGCTCACCCTGTTGGGCGATCCGCAGGACCTGAGCCGCCCATTCAACTATCGCTACGATTTCCATGCCAGCGACTACGTCGACTTCGGCGTGGTCGGCGGCATGCCCTTGCCCGATGCGCCCGGCGGCGAGTCCTTCCGCGATATCTACACCACCACCTCGGCCCCGGACAACGCCACGCCGTTTTATTGCACCGACAGCCTTCGCGAGGAAACCTACCGGCTGCAGTTCCCGGTGGGCGTGCCGATCGTGGCGATCCCGCGCCGCCAGCAGTTCCGCAACCCGGCGGGGGAGTACCGGCTGGACTGGAGCCGCGAGGGCCAGACCATCGTTGCCCGCCATCGGCTGCAGCAGCGCGCGGTGCGCGGCGCGCAGGCGCTGTGTCAGTCGCAGGACTATCCCGCGTTCCGCGAACTGTACCAGCAGGTGCGGCGCGGTTTTCGTGGGCAGGTGGTGTATGGCGACCTGAAGACGGTGCAGGCAAACCCGTAGCCCGTCAACGCCGCGCTGCGCGGGTGCGTCGACGCGGCGCATACTACTGCCMTGATCGCCCATTCAGGTTTCCATGGGCACACTCCGATCCATCCTTTCCATATGTCCCGGATACTGCCATGAACACCTCTTTCCGCCGCTACCTCGTTGCCGCCACCCTGGTCGTGGCCAGTGTCGGGTCGGCCTCGGCCTGGGCCGGCGCCCGCGATGAGCTCAACCGTTTCACTCAAGGCCTGAAGGGCCTCGATGGACAGTTCAGCCAGCAGGTGTTTGACAGCAAGGGCAAGGTCAAGGAGAACACCAGTGGTCGCGTCGCGCTGTCCGCGCCGCGTCTGTTCCGTTGGGAATACATCAAGCCGCACGAACAGCTGATCGTGGCCGACGGCAAGAAGGTCTGGGTGTACGAGAAGGATCTGGAGCAGGCCACTGTCCGCGCGCAGGGCGCCGAAGAGCAGAACAGCCCGCTCACCGCACTGATCAATCCGGCGTTGCTGGACAAGCAGTACGACGTGAGCGAAGAGGCCGCAGCGCGCGATGGCCTGCAGTGGTTGTCGCTCAGCCCCAAGCGCGAGACCGACACCGCCTTCCAGTACGCCGCGCTGGGCTTCAACGCCCAGGGCCTGGCGCGCATGGAAGTGGTGGATGCAGTGGGTCAGCGCACGGTGATCAACTTCACCGGTTGGAAGCGCAACCCGGGCTTTGCCGCCGGTACCTTCAGCTTCGCACCGCCCAAGGGCACCGACGTCATCGGCGAGTAAGGCGGGGGCGCTCATCGCCGCGTTCAATCGCAGGATGGCGTCGGGACGGGGTAGAGCCAGGCCATGCCTGGCTGGGCC
>NZ_JBFULB010000190.1:0-7453 GCF_056400545.1 Stenotrophomonas sp. P5_A8
GGGTGGTGTGCAGGCGGCTGGCGCTTGAGAGCAGCCGACTAACGGTCGGCTCTACCTTCGGGGGGTATGTGCCGCGCTTGAGAGCAGCCGACCAACGGTCGGCTCTACGGTCGCGGCCACGCGTTGGCGATGGTGCAAAACAGCTTGGCGGTCTGCTCGGTGTCGTACACCGCGCTGTGTGCCTCGTCGGCGTCCCAGCCCAGGCCTGCGGCGGCGGCCGCACGCGCGAGCACGGTCTGGCCATAGGCGATGCCGGCCATGGTGACCGTGTCGAACACGCTGAAGGGATGGAACGGGTTGCGCTTGTGGCCCACGCGGTTGACCGCGGCATTGACGAAGCCGAGGTCGAAGTGCGCGTTGTGGCCGACCAGGATCGCGCGCTGGCAGCCGTATTTCTTCACTGCCGCGCGGACCGGGGCGAAGATGTGGTCCAGCGCGTCCTTTTCAGACTTGGCCAGGCGGAACGGGTGGTCCAGGATGATGCCGGTGATCTCCAGCGACTTCGGGTCGATCTCGAGCCCTTCGGCCGGAATCACGTGGGCGCTGGCGGTCTGGCCGGGGTAGAGCAGGCCGTTGTCGTCCATTTCGATCGGCACGGCGGCGATTTCGAGCAGCGCATTACGGTTGCAGTCGAAGCCACCGGTCTCCACGTCGATCACTACCGGCAGGAAGCCGCGGAAGCGCTGGGACATGGCCAGGTTCACTGCCGGGGCAGCAGGCGCCGGAGCGGCGGTGGGGGGCAAGGCGGCATCTGTCATGCGGCGATTCTAGCAGAGGGGGACTGTACGCCTCCCGCGCTCAGGCCAGCGAAGGCGTGCGTGCCAAACAGCGCTGCAGCAACCGGTCCAGGCTCAGCGGGCCGGCCCCTTGCAGGACCAGCGGCAGCAGCATGGCCATAAACAATACGGGCAGCTTGAAGTTGCCAAAGCCCTGGTCGGTAATGGCATAACCCATGGCCAACTCGCCCAGCCCGTCCCAGTGCATGGGCCAATGCACGGCGGCGGTGGCCACCACGGTCAGAACCAGCAGGCTGCTGGCGGCCATGCGCGTGCCCAGGCCGACCAGCAGGCAGGCCGCGCCCACCAGTTCGAACCACGTGGCCAGCTGCCAGTTGACGCTGGCCGGTACCTGGTCGAAGGGAAACGGGAACGCCTGCTGCAGCTCGCCGAACCAGTTGCTGCCGTGCAGTTTCTCGCGGCCGGATTCGAAATACTCCCAAGCCAGCAGAAGGCGCAGGCCAAGCGGGGCAATCCACGGGCCGAGCGGGTCCAGCCGGCCGCGCAGGGCGGCCAGATACGGTGTCTTCATCAACGGAATCCTTGGTTGGGGGATCAAGAAGCGGGAGGGGCCGGGCCGATCACGCCGCTGTCCTGGAACTGGTGCAGCAATGCTGACCCGGGGGCGAGCAGCGCATCGGCGGGCAGGCCGTGGGCGCGTGCAAGTTGCTGCAGGTGCCACGTGCCGGCATGGCCGGGCTGCTGGCCGATCTGTTCCAGCAAGTGCGCGGCCATCGGGCTGATGGTCGCAAAACGCACCTGCCCATCCGGGTCACGCCGCACCAGCAGCCCGGTGGGGTCGTCACCTGGTGTGTGGGGAGCGTCGTCGCTGCCCAGCCGGTGCACCGGCCAGTGGTACAGCAGCGGCCACGCCAACGGCGAGCGCAGCAGGGGGACGTGCATCGGGTCCAGCCCGGGCGTGGCCGGCAGCGGCTGGGCATCGAGCTGGTACAACGCGGTTTCCACCCACTCGTAGTGCGCCAGTTCGGCCAGCGCCGGGTGTGGCAGCGTCGGCTGGACCTGCAGCCACTGCACGAACTCGGCGGCCAGTTCAGTAAACAGCGGGGTCTGCGCGCGGTGTTCGGCCACGAAGCGCCTTACCAGCACGGTCCACTCGGGATCGCCCAGCAGCTGCACGCAGACCGGAAAGCCGGTGCCCAGCAGGCCCAGCAGGTTGTTGAACACCAACCGCCGGTAGACCGCCAAGCGCCGTGCGTCCAGCCCGGCGGGCGGAGCCACCTGTGCCGGGTCGCGCAGGTGGGTGGTGAGTGCCCGCTGTTGGGCGTGCAGGCGGGCCGGTGCGTCACTCATGGTGGGCTCCTGCGTGCGCGGCCATCAGCTGGCGGATGGTGCGCAATTCGTCGCGCAGTTCGGGGTAGGGCGGAAAGTTGAAATCGCGTTCGAGCAGGGTGGGGCGTGCACCGATGCGCGCGTAGGTGCGGGCCAGCAGGTCCCAGACCGGATCGATCACGGCGCTGCCGTGGGTGTCTATCTTGAGGTCCGCAGCTTCGTCCAGGTGGCCGGCCACGTGCAGGCAGACGATGCGCTCGGCGGGCAGGCCGGCGATGAACGCGTCGGCGTCGTAGCCATGGTTGCAGGCGTTGACGTAGACGTTGTTGACGTCCAGCAGCAGGTCGCAATTGGCTTCGGCCAGCACGGCGTTGGTGAAGGCCAGTTCGTCCATGGCCGGTTCCGGTGCCAGGTAATAGGAGACGTTTTCCACCGCGATGCGCCGGCCCAGGACATCCTGCACGCGGGCGATGCGTGCGGCGGTGTGGTGCACGGCTTCGTCAGTGAAGGGGATGGGCAGCAGGTCGTAAAGGTGGCCATCGTCGCTGCAGTAGCTGAGGTGCTCGCTGTAAAGCGGTACCCGGTGCTGGTCGAGGAACCGGCCCACCTGTGCAAGCAATCGGGTGTCCAGCGGCGCGGTGCTGCCCAGCGACAGGGACAGGCCGTGGCAGCTCAGCGGGTAGCGCTGGGCGAGGTCGGCCAGGGCCTCCCCGGCAGGGCCGCCCACGCCAATCCAGTTTTCCGGGGCGCATTCGAGGAAGTCGAGGTCGCCGGCCGGGGCATCACGCAGGGTCTGCAGCAGTGCGCGGCGCAGGCCCAGCCCGGTCGCCGCCGCAGGCAGCGGCGACCGGTGCATGCCCGGGGCGATGGGGTCAGTGCTTGGCACCGCACTTGCCTTCGCCGCACTTGCCTTCCGCGGCCTTCTTGTCGCCGGCGGCCTTGGTCTTGGCCTCGGCCTCGGTGCCCTTGCCCTTGTCGGCGCCGCACTTGCCTTCGGCGGCCTTGGCGCCGGTTACGGTGGCCGTTTTGTCAGCGGCCTGGGTGCCGGTCTTGTCGCCATGGGCGCCACACTTGCCTTCACCGCACTTTCCTTCGGCGGCCTTGGTCGCGGCCTGGCCGGCAACGAGGTAGCCCTGGGCCAGGTCGGTCATGCTCAACGCGGACGCTGATGCAGTGGCGCCCAGGCCAGCGGCCAACGCGGTGGCGGCCAGCAGGGACATCGAACGGGTGGATTTGGTCATCGAAACGGAACTCCTTTGGTGGTGAGCCAGTGGCCCGGAATGGAGCCGCAGGTGCAGCGCCTGGATGGATCATGTCCTGCGAACCCTCAACGAATCCTCCCATGCAGTTCAACAATCGGTGAATACAATTTGTTGCGGAAGGCGCAGCCTGCGATGCCGCCCGTGAACCGGCACGCGCTGAAGGGACCACCAGCAGCATTCTGCCTTCCGCGAGAAACAAGGTTGTTCTCCCCCGGCGGGGAACCGTGCTGTTCCAAAGACTCTGGCGGGAAGGTGCAGGGCGCGCTCCATGCTTGCCATCTGGACGGGAGAAAGACCCATAAAGGTGCTTCTCCCATCGGAGGGGAACATCTTGGTGCAAGGGCCGTCGCAGCCTGAGGACGATGCTACGGGTGCGGACGGGCAGTGCCCGCGACGTGTGCATCGGGCTGTGTCTTCGCTCGGGTCTGTCGCGCGCGTGAGAGCCCCGTGGCGGCCGGCAGGCCCCTGGCGCAAATGTCCCCTGGCCGCGTGGCGGCCTCCTCCTATATTTTGCCCAGCGCCCGATCCACCGACTGCCGCGCCCGGACAGGGTCAAAGCACGCTTCTGCTTGCTCCGCATAGGGGAGAAAGACAAAAAAAGCCGCCACCCGAAGGCAGCGGCTTTTGCTGTTGTTGCAGCGGGAGAACTCAGACGTGATCGGTGCTGCTGGTTTCGTCGCGCTTTTCGCGCGGCGGAAGGACCTGCTCGCCGTGCACCAGGAACCAGACGTTCTCGGCGATGTTGGTGGCATGGTCGCCCACCCGCTCCAGGTTCTTGGCCATGAACAGCAGGTGCGTGCACGGGGTGATGTTGCGCGGGTCTTCCATCATGTAGGTCAGCAGCTCGCGGAACAGCGCGGTGTACTGCGCGTCCAGGCGCGCGTCGTCATCGCGCAGCGTCAGGGCAGCGGCGGCGTCGTTGTCGCGGTAGGCCTGGATGGCGCGGCGAACCTGCTCGGCGGCCAGCCGGCCAAGCGAGCGCAGGCCTTCGATCTGCGGCAGCGGCGGCACCTTGCTCAGCGCGATCGAGCGCTTGGCCACGTTGGCGGCGTAGTCGCCGATACGCTCGATATCGGCCGGGATGCGCAGGCCGGCGAGGATCTCGCGCAGGTCGCGGGCCATCGGGCCACGCAGCGCCAGGCGCATCACGTCGTGGCTGATCTGCTGTTCCAGTGCGTCGATCGCTTCATCGTTGGCGATGATGCGATGGGCGGCGTGGTCGTCGCGCTTCTCGATGACGTCCATGGACGCCTCGAGCTGGGCGACGGCCATCTCGCCCATGCGCACGATCTCGGCCACCAGGCGTTGCTGCTCTTCGTCGTAGCTCTTGACGATGTGGTCGTTGGGAATGCTCATGCGGTTCTATCCAGAGGTTCGTGGGCGGGCCGGGATCAGCCGAAGCGGCCGGTGATGTAGTCTTCGGTCTGCTGCTTGTTGGGCTGCGAGAAGATCACTTCGGTGCGGTCGTGTTCGATCAGGTCGCCCAGGTACATGAAGGCGGTGTAGTCGGACACGCGCGCGGCCTGCTGCATRTTGTGGGTGACGATGACGATGGTGTAATCGTGCTTGAGCTCTTCGACCAGCTGCTCGATGCGGCTGGTGGAGATCGGGTCCAGCGCCGAGGTCGGCTCGTCGAGCAGCAGCACGTCCGGGCGCAGGGCCACGGCGCGGGCGATGCACAGGCGCTGCTGCTGGCCACCCGACAGGCCCAGCGCGCTCTGGTTGAGCTTGTCCTTGACCTCGTCCCACAGCGCGCCCTGGCGCAGTGCCTGTTCGACGCGCACGGTCATGTCGGCCTTGGACAGCTTTTCGTGGTGGCGGATGCCGTAGGCGACGTTCTCGAAGATGGTCATCGGGAACGGCACCGGCTTCTGGAACACCATGCCGACCTTGCTGCGCAGGCGGTTCATCGGGTACTTGGGCGAGAGGATGTTCTCCCCGTCCAGCAGCACCTCGCCGCGCGCTTCCATCTTCGGGTACAGCGCGTAGATGCGGTTGAAGATGCGCAGCAGGGTGGACTTGCCGCAGCCGGACGGGCCGATCAGCGCGGTGACGCGCTTTTCCGGGATTTCCAACGCGATGTTCTTCAGTGCGTGGAACTTGTCGTAGTAAAAGTCCAGTCCACGCGCGGCCAGCTTGATCGGCGCCGGGGTCTGCAGGCTTTGATGCGAGGCCGGCACCACGATGCGCTGCATCGGCACGGCGTTGGAGAGATCATTCATGGCGAGGTCCGCGGAGAGGTCAGTCATTGGAGATACGGTTGCGCAGCAGGATGCCGCGCGCGGAGAGGCTGACCAGCAGCACGAACACGGTCAGCACCAGCGCGCCGGCCCAGGCCAGCGTCTGCCAGGATTCATACGGGCTGCCGGCGAACTGGTTCATCACCACCGGTACCGAGGCCATCGGCTGGAACACGTTGTTGTTCCAGTACTGGTTGCCGAAGGCGGTGAACAGCAGCGGCGCGGTTTCACCGGAGATGCGCGCCAGCGCCAGCAGGATGCCGGTGACGATGCCGGCCGCGGCGCTGCGGTACAGCACCTGCACGGTCACCTTCCACTGCGGAATGCCCAGCGACAGCGCCGCTTCGCGCATCTGCGAGGGCACCAGGCGCAGCATTTCATCGGTGGTGCGCACCACCACCGGCAGCGCGATGAAGGCCAGCGACAGCGCACCGGCAAACGCCGAGAACTGCCCGCCGGTCTGCATCACGTACAGGGTGTAGACGAACAGGCCCAGCACGATGGACGGTGCCGAGAGCAGGATGTCGTTGACGAAGCGCACCACCGTGCCGGTCTTGCGGAAGTTGCCGTACTCGGCCAGCCAGGTGCCGGCCAGCACGCCGAGCGGCGTCCCGATGGCGATGGCCAGGCCACACATCACCGCGCTGCCGAAGAACGCATTGGCCAGGCCGCCTTCCTGCATCGGCGGCGGTGTCATTTTGGTGAACAGGTCCAGGTTGATCCCGGCCAGGCCCTTGGAGGCCAGCGTGAGCAGGATCCAGCCGAGGAAGAACAGGCCGAACAGTGCGGTCAGGCAGGACATGAGCAGCGCGACGACGTTGACGATGCGGCGGCGCAGGTACAGCGGTTGGGCGTTGGCGGTGGACATCAGTTGCCCTCCTTGCGGGCCAGGCGCATCAGCATCAGGCGGGCAATGGCCAGCACCACGAAGGTCACGATGAACAGCACGAAGCCGAGCAGCAGCAGTGCCGAGCGGTAGGTTTCGGTGGCCTCACCGAAGTCGTTGGCGATCAGCGCGGCGATGGTGGTGCCCGGCTCCAGCAGCGACGGCGACAGACGCACGCTGTTGCCGATCACGAAGGCGACGGCCATGGTTTCGCCAAGCGCGCGGCCCAGGCCGAGGAAGATGCCGCCGATCACCGCCGAGCGGGTGTAGGGCAGCACGATGTCCCAGCTGACTTCCCACTTGGTCGAGCCCAGCGCGTACGCCGATTCCTTCAGGCGGGTAGGCACGGTGAGGAACACTTCGCGCATCACCGAGGAAATGAAGGGGATGACCATGATGGCCAGCACGAAGCCGGCGGTGAGTACGCCGATGCCCAGCGGCGGGCCCTGGAACAGCGGGCCGATGATCGGCAGCGTGCCCAGGTGGTCGTTGAGGAACGGGGTGATGTATTCGGTCATCACCGGCACCAGCACGAACAGGCCCCACATGCCGTAGATGATCGAGGGGATGCCGGCCAGCAGTTCAATGGCGGTACCGACCGGGCCACGCAGCCAGCGCGGCGCGACTTCGGTGAGGAAGAAGGCGATGCCGAAGCTCACCGGTACCGCGATGACCATCGCGATCAGCGCGGTGACCAGGGTGCCGTAGATCGGGGCGAGGGCGCCGAATTTGTTCTCGACCGGATTCCATTCGGACGAGTAGAAGAAGCTCAGGCCCTGCTCCTGCAGGGCATGGCGGCCGCCCCACAGCATGGAGAGCGCGGCGCAGGCCAGGGCGACCAGCACCAGGATGACGGTGGCGATCAGCACCCATCGGAACAGGCGGTCGTTGCGGGCATCACGCAGGTCGCGGTTGGACGGTGCGGGTACAGGCAGGGCGATGGCATTCATGGGAAAGGCGTGGGCCCGGAAAGAGAAGAGGTCGTGCCGGGCGCTGCCC
>NZ_JBFULB010000191.1:0-7422 GCF_056400545.1 Stenotrophomonas sp. P5_A8
CGGCTGGCTGATTGGGGTTACCCTCGCCCCAGCGTAGCTCAGCGATTACTTCAACAATTGGTGCGTTCGTCATCGAAACTATCAGTCCGGATAGTGGGTTGGCGTCTGGTTGGACGTGCCATACGGAAGGACTCCGCCTTGCTCATATCATGCCACACAAAGTTAGTACAGCAAGAAGAGGCATAAGTTCCTTACGGGTATCGGCCCGAAAAAGACCAGCTGAAGACCTACAGGCGGAAGGAGCTACTACCGGCTTATGAGCCTGTTTAGGGGGTTAAGACCCCGTGAAGCCCAGAGCTTCCTGCAGGCCAAGGTCACGAGAATGCCCTCGGCGCATGGCTGCACGCTGGCGATCTGGCGGTTCCCCCACCACAGCCCCCAGTGCTCACCATGCTGCACCCAGCCTCGTGGCCGGGGTGCAATCATGAATTCGGTGTAGTCGCAGGGAGGGAGCATGGCGCGCAGGATACGGGCCGGGATCTCAGATTCCGAGACTGGCCTTAGCCTCCCGCGAAGGTGTCGGCGCGGCGCTGCTCGGGAGCCGACTTGCAGACCCTCCCGGAGCAACCCTGAGGCACCGCTGGGCGTCGTCACGCCCTGGCGTAACGCGTGACGTAACGGTGACGTTACGCGCCTGCTACGACGCGAGAAACGGTTTCAGAACCGTCTGCGAACCGTTCCCTACGTCACCCACATGGCAACAGGGCCTAGATTGAGCGGCGGATTGCGGCCATGTAGCAACCAAGCCGATGGCCGCTGCAGCACGGCTAGGCCGCCAGCCGACCAAGTACCTCAGGAAGTTTGGAGTAGGGCACCACGGGGGCGCCGAACTGAAGCAAATTTAGCTCGTCGGCAGACCAGTCTTCGAGATCATCATAGACGATCCTCTGCTCCACGCCTGGTATACGGGCGCGCTGTATATCCATGTTGGCGACTACTCGTGCATTGATCGCCGAAGAGTCATGGACAACGGGATCCACAATTATCCGCTTACCCGAGGAAACTGAAATGATGCTCTCGAACTTGTGAGGTTTATTGCTACTGCCGATCAACTTTTCCGAATGCACGCTGGCTGGAAACGAGACCTCAAGGAACCTCCTTAGCATGGCCTTGAAATCCCTGTTGCTAGGAACCTTGTAGTGGGCGAACAGCCACTCAGACGACCCCTTGGACGCATTAGCGACGCAGGCAATCGCAAACGGGAGTTCTTCCCTACTCACGCTCCTGCTACGGATCACGCCATTTCGCGATGTGACTCCCAGCTGCTTCAGCGTGCTCTTGATCAGACTGTCAGGAGACTCAATGACTTCGCCGACGAGTTCAATCTCTCGAACGGCCCGACCTTCGTCCGACACGACAAATGATTGACCACTTCCGTAGACGTTGACTCGTACAAACTCGCCGGACGGATAAATACAGTGCGTCGGCACGCAGAGGCTGTCACGTTCCGTGAATGCCTCGAACGCACCTTGGAGAATTGGGTAAATTTCAGATGGTTCGATCACAGAAGTAGCCCCCGCTCCGGGTAAGTGATGCTATGGGCACCTAACACTATGTTCCTAGCATTGCAGTACCACCGCAAGCAGGCATCAAATTCCCGAGCCTGAGTAAAAGCAACCGCGAGCTTCAGCTTCTTGGGCTGAACGCCTAGAGCCTTGAACTCCTGTCGGTTCAGCTCCCACGAATGCCAATGCGGGCCCCGTACAAAGGGCTCCATGGTCGGCGCCCAATCGTTGCTGTGGGTAGCCCTAGGGTCATAGTCGAGTCGGCAAACCACGCGATCCGCAAACTGTATTCCGATGTGGAATCTTCGTGGATCGTGGTTCGGACAAGCGTCGATCACCAGGTGTTGTCCAGACAACTCCCCACCAATTTCAATGGGAAGCTTCAGCCTAACAGCATAGGCATCGCGACTAGGCTGCCAGACTGGCGACTGAATGCCCAGAAGACCCTTTGGGGCGGCCATGAACGCATCGACAGCAACAATGAAGTCAGATCCCTTTGACAAGTTGCCCCCYTTTTAATTGGAAAGGCTCGGTCACGGCGCCTGCGATTTTCACTTCGGACGCCTAGACGTTTTCACTCCGACTAAGCCCTGTCTCGCTAGCTCCATCAGTCACATCAATGTACAGAGTGAATGGCTTGGAGGCTATGGAACACATCCACATAGGCCACCCACCGATCGTTCGTGAAGACGCTCACAAGGCCGCAGGCGCAGGCCTGCCCCTCGACCTTGGGGCAGGCTGGGTCGTGGAGGTCGAAAGCCCGCCAGGGCTCGCCTATGGCCTGCCGTGCCACTTCTAGGCGGCCTTGATAGTCCTCAGGCAGGCACTGCCGCTCGGCGGCGAAGATGACGTAGGTGACCCCGTCCCACCCCTCCATTGAGCTATCCGTATCTACAGTAGAGATTGGCTCTTGGTCGTCAGTCACGGGCTGGCTCCGGTTCGGCATCCGTCGTCATAGCCACCAACTGCACCGTAATTTTCTGGATGGGCACAGAGTCCGCGTCGATTCCGACAGACTGGACCGGCTTGCCGAAGCCGCGATCCAACAGCGCCTCACAGGCCGCCCGGGCCAGGGAGAGGTTCTCCCCCCGCATGATCTCCACTAGGCGCTCAATGGCCTCTCGGCCGTGTTCCCGGGCCAGTTCCCGCACCTCAAAATCTACCTTGGGCCGCCCGCTGGGGTTACCCGATTGCCCTGGAACGAATGGCATAGCTCTCACCTATTGTTTTCATCTGTTACCAATGCGAACCCTTGTTTACGGAATGTCCCGTCAGCAGCATCAAAGCCAACTTCTTGGACGTGTCTTTCGAGGTATCTGCCCGCCATCTCAGTGAGGTCGAGTCCACCGAAGTAGACCCGCCTCCCAGCGTTGGCATGGAGCAGTACCGCTGCAATCCCCTTCACCGCAGCCGGGGACAGCGACTCAGGCTTGTCATGCGACGCCATATCCGACCCCGGTTACCTGTTTGCCCAGCGGCGTTGGAGGTCGATCATCGAGTCGCTAGCCAGTCGGCCACCGACGATGCCCGCCATCCGATTGCCACTCATGGAAGATCCGGAACTGCTGCCGCCGCCACCGCCCGCGAAGCCCTGGACGTTGTTGCCGAACCCGAGGTTCGATCCCTGTGCTGCTGGCTGCTCCGTTAGCTGCTGGCCCCATCTGCTTGAGGGCGACCAATTCGTGTAACTCGGCCGGGTGAACCCCTGACTGCCGAAGTTGTTAACTGACCCCTGACTCTGCAAGTAGCCATTCCAACTGCCACCCGGTGATTGAGCGCCGAGGCCGAGGTTTGAGGTAGTGGCCGGGGCTGCGGTGTACGCGTGCTGCGCCGACTGGGGGGCGCCGTAGACGGGAACCGCCTCGCGCTGAACATCGCCAATTCCGTAATTCGCCCCTCGATCAACCCAAGGAGACAGGATCTTGTCAACGACCACCCCCGCGCCGGGAAAGAACATGTTGGCACCGATCTTTAGCGCGGTAGCAACGCCTGCTCGACCACCGTTATTTAGGTAATTCCCGCGCTCGTCATAGGGACTGCCAGGGGCAACGCGATTGGCCACAGTGGCGCGGAGCCGCCCGAAGAAGTTACGTTCAGCCATAGAAGTACTCCGGGTGCGTCGCACCCATTCAGTGAGTTGAGATTCGGTGGCTGGGGCGAAGTGTATGCTCCGCTGGCCACCCAGTGGATGGACCTCATGGACGCCTGGAAGAAGACCCAGTACCCCCTGCCCCAGTCTTGGGACGAGACAGCCGCATCTGACGACCGCAAAGGCTCCCGCTACGGGTTAGCCTTCGTGTCGCTTGTCGTCGGCGTCCCCGTCCTGGTCATTGCATTGGTAGTGCTTGCCTACTCGGGGTTTGCGGCCGCTTCGTAGCTTCTAGACGGTCCGCGAACTCGGCCACATCGTCGTTGCCTTCCGATTCGGCAATACGGCGTAGCGTCTGTGCCTGAGAAACCAGCTCCCCAACTGGCTTTTCCCCGTTTTGCGCCACCCAACGCACAAAGCCCGGGCTTGTCATCAGTCGGCCTAGGCCATTGAATGCCCCGGCCAAGGACGCAGAGCTGGCGACGATACCCGCCGCCAAGAGCGGATTGCCTGAAACCGCTGCACTCGCCGCGCTGCTCGCCGTGCCCGCCGACTGAGTGATGAGGGATATCAAGCGGCCTGTGCCTGATGGGTTGCGGAATACAGCGCTCCCCTGCCTGATCTTGTCTGTCATGCGCGCGATCTTGTCCATATCCTGGCGGAAGCCCATTCCGTGGCGGTCGAACAACACTCGCTTGGCCTCCGGGCTCATGTTTGCCCAGTTGGTCAAGAACGTTTCCATGCTGAAAACGTCGTTGTCGGCGTTCTGCTGACTACCCGTCGCTCGGCCCATTCGCCGGATAAACGACGCTGACACCTCCCGCTGCGCCTCTTTCGGAATGGACTGCATCACCGCGTGCAGCGTGGTGGCGCCTTCCTTCGTGTTGCCAAATGCTGACTTGTAGACCGCTTCTGGACCGCCGCTCTTGTCCACCACGTGGGCAATGGAGTCGATGCGGTTGCTTCGGGCAGCGTAGTACGCGTTTGCGCGCTTCCAGGCCTGCTGAGCTTCTGGGGTGGTCGCGGCCGCCTCCATATCGCGTGTCAGCGCACCGTAGAGCGCCTTCCACTTGTCCCGAGGCACGTTGTCCGCCAGGGAGTAGTTGTCCAGCTCCTTGCCCACGACCGTCCGCAGCTTGGTCAGCGCTTGATACGGGATCTGGTTATCAGCCATCCCCGCGATTGCAGTCTTAACCTGCTCGTCAATCTGCTGAGGACTTGGGACCGGTAGTGAGGCTCGCATCCCCAGTGTCTGGAGGCGCGTGTTCTCCGCCCTGGCCTGCTGTGCTTGGGCATTCAACTGCTGCCTAAGCGCATCGGCCTGCTGCCGCACGTCCGGCCGCTGCAAAGCCGCCTCTGCACCGCCTATATCTTTTCCGAGCGCCGACTCGATGCCTTGAATCCTGGCGTTCTGGAAGAGCTTTGCAACATTGGGCGCTCCCTCAATGGAGGAATTCAGTTCCGACAACGCCCGCTGGGTGTTCTCGACCGGCACCCGAGCGCCCGGCGCAATTTGCGCAGAAACACGGTCATACAGCTCCTCCGCCTTCTTTGCGGTCCTGGGAACGAACGCCACGGGCGAGGGGCCCTCGACTCCCGCCAAGATGGCCCGCCCCGCTTGCTCGGGGCCCATGGGCCGCCCGCGTGGGGACAACTCCTCAGCGTACCGAGCGACAGACTGCCCAGTCGCGCTAGCCTGCTTTGCGCCCAGCCGCGCAATCGGGCCAGCACCACCGGGCACGTTCCCTAGCATCGTTTCCAACGCCTGGGGGAAGCGTCCACCGGTAGCCTGCCCCACGCTTGGGGTTGTCCCAACGGAGGCGAAGTCCCGCATGGTCTGTTGCATGTCCGAAGAAGTAACCGGGGCGCCCATCCCGTTGTTTCCCCGCAGTGTGCTGCGGGTGGCCTGGGCAGCAGTCGCTGGGACGATGCCCCCACGCATCCCGGGGATTACCCCGGCTACCGTGCCTGGCGCGAAGCCACCGATGAGCCCAGCCGCAACCTGTGCGCCAGTGCCACCACCCGCTTCCCGTACCGACGAGCTGCCTCCGGTACCGGCGATGGTGGATGCGGTCTGGAGCGCGGGGTTGGCCGAGAAGAAGTTACCGGCCGTCTGCATCACGCCCCTACCGCTGTTCATAAGGCCACCTAAGCCGAGGGTAAGAGCGGTGCCCGTGATCCCCTCACCGATGTCCGATACCACTCTTTGCGCCGCATTCTGCGGCCGTTGCATCCCCATTTCATCGGCGATGTTCGCGCCCACCTGCCGATAGGGCGCGGTCGGCACAAAACCATCACGTCCGGCAGCAAGGTCCGCAGCGGATGGCTGGTGAAACTGCTTGCGAATCGGATCAATGACATAGTGGTTGAATGCATCTCCACCCACCGCACCCAAGATGCTGCCAGCCCCCTGGAGGACCTGACGCCCGCCGTACTGCCCCACAAATCGGCCCAGGGCATTTCCCGGAAGTTCTGCAGTAGTGTCCACGGAGGAAGTGACGTCGCCGAAATCCGGACGCTCAGCGAAAACGGGCGCCAGGGTCGGAATTTCCTGCGATGCGTCGAACTGATCAAACGGGTTGGAAGGGGAGCCCTCCTTTGCTCCCGCCGCCACCATCACCCCGAACGAATTCGGCTGCGACGCCGGGACGGCTACCGAGCCTGGTACTTGGTCGAACTGATCGAATGGGTTGGTCGCCATCGCCTTACCTCAGATAGTCGTCGGCGCTGACGCCGTATTTCTGCTCGAACGCCGACCGCATGGCCGGATTCTTCCGCAGGTACTCAACCGCAGCGGGCGGGACCTTTCCTTGCGACTTAGGCCCGCCAGAAGGCTTCGGATGGTTGCCGATGATTCGGCTGGGCGAGTAGTTGTACTCATTCGCCAAGGACGAGTATTGCTCTCGGTAGCTGTCGATCTGCTGCTGTGCCTGATCCTTGATGCCCCTCGCCGAAGCCACAAAGCCCTTCCGCTGCTCAGGGTTGAGACGCTCGCCATTGGCTGCCCGGTTGTAAGCATTCCTAATCTGATCGGGCACGCCAGCCGCGTTCTGGGCCGTAGCGAACTCACCTTCCCGAACGACTGAAGTGGGGTCCAGCATTCGCATGTACGAGAAGATCAACGCCAAATCGTTCTGTGCGGACGGGCTCTGGGCCGCCTGCTCGATCTGCGCGTAGGAGTTAACGACCGTCTGTGGCGTCTTGATCTGAGCGATGTATTCCTTACGCAGTGCTTGCTCCGCCTGAGCCATGTCACCGGGTGCCGGGTTGTTCTTTCGATCAGCAGGACCGCCCGGAATCGGCATGAGGCTCGCCCCATCGGGGGCATACCGATAACCAGAGGGCGCCTGTCGCTCCGCTTGGCCGGGAAACTTTGCGGGACGAAATCCGATCTGGGGCGCTGCAGCCACTTGTCCGCCCGCACGCTGGAGGACCTTGGGAACGTACGCCCGCGTCTCAGCCGGTGCGCTAGCCAGCACTGCATCCACGTTGCCGCCGTGGCCCTCCATAGCGCGATCCACGTTGCCCGGACCCCAGTTGTAGGCGGCCAGTGCAAGGCGGGGATCGCCGTACTGAGTAAGCATCGCCTGCAGGTAGTCCTTCCCAACGCGCTCCATCTCAGCCGGGGAACGGTCACGGGCCGGAGTGACGCCATAGCCTGGATCGGTCAGGGTGCCGGGCATGGTCTGCATGGTGCCCATTGCCCCCTTGGGTGAGACTGCAGCCGGATTGCCACCGGATTCGACCTGCATAACTGACTGTTCCAGACCCGGAAGCACGTCGCCCCCCAGCAACCCGCCCGTGGGTGATGCGGCCCTGCTCGGAGCC
>NZ_JBFULB010000192.1:0-7361 GCF_056400545.1 Stenotrophomonas sp. P5_A8
GTAGCGCCCTTGGCGTCCACTTCCTTGACCACGCCTTCGACCTTGGAACCCTTCGGGTTGGCCGCCATGTACTGACCGAACGGATCCTGCTCCAGCTGCTTGACGCCCAGGCTGATGCGCTCGCGCTCCGGATCGACGGCCAGGACCACTGCGTCCAGGTTGTCGCCCTTCTTGTAGTTGCGGACCACGTCTTCGCCGGTGGTGTTCCAGCTGATGTCGGACAGGTGCACCAGGCCATCGATACCGCCGTCCAGGCCGATGAAGATGCCGAAGTCGGTGATCGACTTGATCTGGCCCGACACCTTGTCGCCCTTCTTGTGGATGGCAGCGAAGGTTTCCCACGGATTGGCGGCAACCTGCTTCATGCCCAGCGAGATGCGGCGACGCTCCTCGTCGACGTCCAGGACCATGACTTCAACTTCGTCACCGACCTGCACAACCTTGGACGGGTTGACGTTCTTGTTGGTCCAATCCATTTCCGACACGTGCACCAGGCCTTCCACGCCCGGCTCGATCTCGACGAATGCGCCGTAATCGGTGACGTTGGAGACCTTGCCGAAGACGCGGCTGTTGGCCGGGTAACGACGGGCGATGTTGTCCCACGGATCTTCACCCAGCTGCTTCAGACCCAGCGAAACGCGGTTGCGCTCGCGGTCGAACTTCAGCACGCGGACGTCCAGCTCGTCGCCGACGTTCACGACTTCGGACGGATGGCGCACGCGCTTCCAGGCCATGTCGGTGATGTGCAGCAGGCCGTCGATACCGCCCAGGTCCACGAACGCGCCGTAATCGGTCAGGTTCTTGACGACACCCTTCAGGATCGCGCCTTCCTGCAGCTTGTCCATCAGCTGCTCGCGCTCTTCCGAGTGCTCGCTTTCGACGACAGCGCGGCGCGAAACCACGACGTTGTTACGCTTGCGGTCCAGCTTGATGAGCTTGAATTCCAGCTCCTTGCCTTCCAGGTAGGCCGGATCGCGCACGGGGCGCACATCGACCAGGGAACCCGGCAGGAACGCGCGGACATCCTTGATGTCCACGGTGAAACCACCCTTGACCTTGCCGCTGATGCGACCGGTGATGGTTTCGTTCTTCTCCAACGCTTCTTCCAGCTCGTCCCACACCATCGCGCGCTTGGCCTTCTCGCGCGACAGGACGGTTTCGCCGAAGCCGTTCTCGATGGAATCGAGGGCAACCTTGACGACATCGCCTTCGGCGACGTMGATTTCGCCAGCGTCGTTACGGAACTGTTCGATCGGCACGATGCCTTCGGACTTCAGGCCGGCGTTGATCACCACGACGTCGCCGCGGACTTCAACAACGACGCCGCTGACGATCGAGCCCGGCTTCAGCTTGGCCAGATTGGCCTGGCTGGCTTCGAACAGTTCGGCAAATGATTCGGTCATTAGATTTACTCTGTTGGACACATGGGCATTGGCCCCCGAAGGGAACCGCTTACTGCCCGCCTGTTGGTCGACCCCGGTAACGCAGGTCGTGTGTTAAGTAGGAAAACCGCCACGCAACATTGCGGGACGGAGCTTTTGCAGCCTTGCGATGGTGCGACACCGCCGATGGATTGACGGTCCTCCTGTACAACGGATCAGGCACCCGAAACCGGAAGCAGATCCAACACGTTGGCAACGACTGCGTCGATGCCGATGCCACTGGTGTCGATGATGACGGCATCGTCTGCCGGCTTCAGGGGCGCCACTGTGCGCTGTGCATCACGGGCGTCGCGGGCCATGATCTCGCGCAGGAGGTCATCAAAGTTAACAGAAACCCCCTTGTCTTTCAACTGCTTATGCCGGCGCTCGGCGCGCTCCTCGGCACTGGCGGTCAGAAACACCTTGTACGGCGCGTCCGGGAAGATGACCGTGCCCATGTCGCGGCCGTCCGCGACCAGCCCAGGCTCCAACCTGAATGCGCGCTGGCGTTCTTTCAGCGCCGCGCGGACCTCCGGGATCGCCGCAATGGCCGAGGCGAGCGCCCCGGTGGTCTCAAGCCGCAGCTCGTCGGTGGCATCGGTGTCGTTGACCACCACCCGCAACCCGCCGTCGGCGGCTTCGATGAAGCGCACATGGGTGTCGAAGGTGCAGCGAACCAGCGCCGAGGCGTCGGAGGTGTCGATATCGGCCCAGCTGGCGGCCACGCCCACGGCGCGGTAGAGAGCGCCCGAATCCAGGTAATGCCAGCCCAGGCGGCGTGCGACAATGCGGCTGACGGTCCCCTTGCCAGCCCCGGAAGGGCCATCGATGGTGAGCACGGAAGGAAGCTGGTTCATGGGTTTCCCGGTAGATTGGACCGCCCATTCTAGCCCCCGCCCAGGGCCGCTTGAGATTTTTTTGGTGCAACCACTTGAAAGGATGGAAAAAAGCCCGGTAGAATGGCGGGCTTGAACGGGCGTCACCTGCCGATTGTCATCTGCATATCGCGGCCGCGCTCCAACCGAATCCAACGTTTACGCCGAGGTATGCAATGAAAGTCCTGTCTTCCCTGAAGTCGGCCAAGTCCCGTCACCGCGATTGCAAGGTCGTTCGTCGTCGCGGCAAGATCTTCGTGATCTGCAAGTCGAACCCGCGTTTCAAGGCTCGCCAGCGCTGAGCCCAAAGGCATCACGACCCCCGGGTCGCGAGCTGCCTGAATAAAAAACCGCCTCCGGGCGGTTTTTTATTGCCGTTTTTTGCTGTAATCGCCGGGTAACTCACGACAGTTGGTCATGAGGCACGCCGTCGTGAGGCCTTCCGTATTCTTGACCACTGGGGAGTAGATCGAGATGAAGCGTTACCTGACCACCCTGCCGTTGCTTGCCCTGCTGGCCTGCGCCAGCGCCCACGCCGACACCCTGCTGATCGATCGCAGCCAGGAAAAGCCCGCCACCGCCCTGCCCGTCCGCGGCCAGAGCATGCAGCAGGTGCAGGCCCAGTTCGGCGACCCGGGCGAACGCCTGGACCCGCGCGGCGGGCAGAAGCGCCAGTGGCCGACGATCAACCGCTGGGTCTACCCGCAGTTCACCGTCTACTTCGAGAAGCAGAAGGTGATCGACGTGGTGGCCAACAAGGCCGACGCCAACGAAGTCGGCCCGAAGCCGCCGATCCGCTGACCCCATTCCTACTGCCCGCCACCCGGCGGGCCATCGCATCGAGACCATGAACGACACGCTCCGCTTTCCGGCCGAATGGGAAACCCAGTCCGCCATCCTGATCGCCTGGCCCCACGCCGACACCGACTGGGCCGACCGCCTGGGTGACGTCGAGGACACCTACATCGCCCTGGTTGCGGCCATCACCCGCTTCCAGCCGGTGCTGATCATCGTCGCCGACGATGACCTGGAGGCCTACGCCGATGCGCGCCTGCGCTCCAACCGGATCGACATGGACCGCGTTCGTTTCGTCACCGCGCAATACGACGACACCTGGCTGCGCGATTCCGGCCCGATCACGCTCAAGCGTGCCGACGGCGGCTTCCGCCTGCTCGACTTCCGCTTCACCGGCTGGGGCGGCAAGTTCGACGCGAGCCTGGACGACCAACTGGTCGGGGTGCTGCATGCGGCCGGCGTGTTCGCACCAACGGCCGAGGTGCAGAGCATTCCCTTCGCACTGGAAGGCGGCGGCATCGAAACCGACGGCGCCGGCACCCTGCTGACCACCTGGCAGTGCCTGCACGAGCGTCATCCGGACCGCGCGCGCGATTCGCTCAGCGCCGACCTGGCCAACTGGCTGCAGCAGGACCGGGTGCTGTGGCTGGACCACGGCTACCTGGAAGGCGACGACACCGACGCCCACATCGATACCCTGGCGCGCTTCGCGTCGGTGGACAGCATCGTCTACCAGGCCTGCGATGACAGCGGCGATTCGCACTTCGCCGAACTGCAGGCAATGGGCAACGAGCTGGCCGCGCTGCGCACGGCGCAGGGCACGCCGTACCGCCTGTTCCCGCTGCCGTGGGCGCAGCCGGTGATCGACGATGGCCGCCGCCTGGCCGCGTCCTACGCCAACTACCTGATCCTCAATGGCGCGGTGCTGATGCCGGCCTACGGCGATGTCGCCGACGAGGCCGCGCGTGCGGTGCTGGCCCAGGCCTATCCGGACCGCGAGATCGTGCCGGTGCCGTGCCGGTCGCTGATCTGGCAGAACGGCAGCCTGCACTGCATCACCATGCAGCTGCCGGAAGGGTTGCTGGCCTGACCCCTGCTGCAGGCCACGACCCACGGTCGTGGCCTGCAGCTCCTCTCCCTCGGCGCGCCTGGATGTCGGTAGAGCGGGCGGGCAGCGCGATCCAGGACCGTTGGGCGCCATGGATGGCGCCCACGAGCCCCCATGGATGGGTTCACGGCGTGTCCTGGATTGGGCTGCCCGTCCCGCCTGCCTGCGCAAACGACGCGCCGCCCTCTGCACCGTGCCCCGACGATGGCGGCAACGTGGCATCGCCGCCCATTTAGCGCACAGCACGCCGCGTGCACCCATCCGCGATAAACTGCGTTTTTCCCCCGCAGGACCGCACTCGGATGAGCTCACGCCACACCCTTTCCGTCGCCCTGATCCAGGAGCGCAACCACGGTGACGCCGCGGCCAACCTGGCCGTGATCGAAACGCGCGTGGCTGAAGCGGCCGCCCAGGGTGCCAAGCTGATCCTGCTGCAGGAACTGCACAACGGCGCGTACTTCTGCCAGCACGAGTCGGTGGACGAGTTCGACCTGGCCGAGCCGATCCCGGGCCCGAGCACCGAGCGCCTCGGCGCGCTCGCCAAAAAACATGGCGTGGTCATCGTCGGCTCGCTGTTCGAACGCCGTGCCGCCGGGCTGTACCACAACACCGCGGTCGTCTTCGAAAAGGACGGCACGCTGCTGGGCAAGTACCGCAAGATGCACATCCCGGACGACCCGGGCTTCTATGAGAAGTTCTACTTCACCCCGGGCGACATCGGCTTCAAGCCGATCGACACCTCGGTGGGTCGCCTCGGCGTGCTGGTGTGCTGGGACCAGTGGTATCCGGAAGCGGCGCGCCTGATGGCGCTGGCCGGCGCCGAGCTGCTGCTCTACCCCACCGCCATCGGCTGGGATCCGGAGGACCAGCAGGACGAGCAGGGCCGCCAGCGCGATGCGTGGGTGCTGAGCCATCGCGGTCATGCCGTGGCCAATGGCGTGCCGGTGCTGAGCTGCAACCGCGTCGGTCACGAAGCCTCGCCGCTGGGCGCCTCGGGCATCCAGTTCTGGGGCAACAGCCACGTGCTCGGCCCGCAGGGCGAGTTCATCGCCGAAGCCGGTGGCGAGCCCACCGTGCTGATCTGCGAGGTCGACCTGCAGCGCAGCGAACACGTGCGGCGGATCTGGCCGTTCCTGCGCGATCGCCGCATCGATGCGTACGGCGACCTGCTCAAGCGCTACATCGACTGATACCCAGGACCCCTGCCCCGTGACCGTGTCCCTGCGCGACGCCACCGACGCCGACATCCCCGCCATCACCGCGATCTACGCGGTGGAGGTGACCGATCTGGTCAACACGTACGAGTACGACGTGCCCGACGCGGCGGAGATGCAGCGGCGCATGCACGACATCGTCGGCCGCGGGTTTCCGTACATCGTGGCCGAGGTCGACGGCCAGGTGGCCGGTTACGCCTATGCCAACACCTATCGCGGGCGCATCGCCTACCAGTGGACCGTGGAAAATTCGGTCTACGTGGATGCGGCCTTCCAGGGCCGGGGCGTGGGCACGGCGCTGCTGCAGGGGCTGATCGATGCCTGCGTGGCACGCGGGTACCGGCAGATGGTGGCGGTGATCGGCGAGCCGACCAACACCGCCTCGATCAAACTGCACGAGCGCTTCGGTTTCCACACCGTCGGCATTTTCCGCGGCCTCGGCCGCAAGCATGGCCGCTGGCTGGACACCGTCCAGATGCAGCGCGCGCTCGGCGATGGTGCCGACAGCGCCCCTTCGAATGAATGAAATGACTGAACCCCAGATCGATGACACCGGCGACACCCTGTTCGCCGGCCAGCCCGTGCGCGTGGTCGAACGCGACGGCGTGCGTTACACCCTGCTCGGCACCGCGCACGTGTCCCAGGCCAGCGTGGAGGCGGTGGAACGGGCGATCCGCAGCGGCCGCTTCGATGCGGTGGCAGTCGAGCTCGACGCGCAGCGCCTGCAGGCGCTGACCAACCCCGATGCGATGGCCAAGCTGGACCTGGTCGAGGTGATCCGCAAGGGCCGCGTGGCACTGTTTGCCGCCAACCTGGCGCTGGCCGCCTACCAGCGTCGCCTGGCCGAACAACTCGGCATCGAGCCGGGCGCCGAGCTCAAGCGCGCGGTGACCCTGGCCAACGAACAGCACCTGCCGGTGCATCTGATCGACCGCGAAGTCGGGCTGACCTTCAAGCGCGCGTCGCAGCGGCTGGGTTTCTTCGGCCGGATAAAGCTGGTGATGGGACTGGGCGCGGGCCTGTTCGCCTCTGAAGACGTGGGCGAGGAAGAGATCGAAAAACTCAAGCAGGGCGACATGCTCGAAGCGAGTTTCGGCGAATTCGCCAGCGAAAGTCCGGCGCTGTACGAGACCATCATCGGCGAGCGTGACCGCTACATGGCCACCCGCCTGCGCGAAGTGCACGACCCTGCGCAGCGCGAGGTGCTGGCGGTGGTCGGCGCCGGCCACCTGGCCGGGCTGGCGAAGTATCTGGAAACCGATACCGATGCGCCGGGTCCCTTGCGCGAATCGCTGGAAGAAGTGGCGAAAAAGCGCAACATCCCGTGGATCACCCTGACCATCCTGGCGATCGTGCTGGCGGGTATCGCAGTCGGCTTCTACCGTGGCGGCATGGGCGTGGGCGGTGAGTTGCTGCTGACCTGGGCGATGTACACCGGTGGCCTGGCGGGCCTGGGGTGTCTGCTGGCCGGCAGCCATCCATTGAGCATCCTGACCGCGATCGTGGTCGCCCCGTTCAAGCCGTTCCGCCTGAGCATTCCCACCGGTGCCTTCGCGGCGCTGGTGGAAACCCGCCTGCGCAAGCCAGCGTACGAGGATTTCCTCAAGCTGCGCGACGATGCGCAGAGCGTGAGGGGCTGGTACCGCAACCGCGTCACCCGCGTGGTGCTGACCTTCATGCTGACCAACCTGGGCAGCATGCTGGGACTGTGGCTGACCGGCTTCCAGGTGTGGGGGAAGGTGGCGGGGTAATTCCCTGCGCCGAGGCGGATCGAAGGGCCACGCAATGCGTGGCCTTTTTTTGGCTCTTCGCCCCCTATGCGGGGCAAGCAGAAGCGTGCGTTGACTTCTTCCAGGCGCGGCGGTCGGTGGGTCGGGCGCTGGGCGCCCATGCCCTTTCCGGCGACGCCCCCGGCGTCGGCCTGCGGCCGCCACCTCCTCCTTTATTT
>NZ_JBFULB010000193.1:0-7335 GCF_056400545.1 Stenotrophomonas sp. P5_A8
GTCAGCATTCCGGCCGCGTTGGCGCAGCGGCTGCTGCGCAGTTGGCAAGCCGCGCTCGATGCGGCGGTGCCGGTTGATCGCAAGGCCGCGGTGCTGGACGGTGAAGTGCTGTCCTTCCAGGTGGATGGGCAGCGTTTCAGTGGCCCGCGCCCGGAGTGCGGCAGCGGCAGGCTGATGATGAAACAGGTGGCGCTGCTGATCGAAGCCAGCGACACCAAGGAAAAGAAGCTCGACCGTCGCTGGAAAGATCTGGACGAGTCGCTCGACGAACTGCAGCAACTGCTCGCCGGCAAGGCCGGCTGAGTCCCAGGAGAACAACAATGGCCGCAATTGAAATCAAGGTTCCCGACATCGGCGATTACAGCGGTGTCCCGGTGATCGAACTGCTGGTCGCCGTGGGTGACACGGTGAAGAAGGACCAGGGCCTGGTCACGCTGGAATCGGACAAGGCGACGTTGGAAGTGCCGTCTTCGGCGGCCGGCGTGGTCAAGGAAATCAAGGTCAAGCTCGGCGACAACCTCTCCGAAGGCGACGTGGTGCTGCTGCTGGAGGCCGAAGGTGAGGCCGCCGCACCGGCCGCACCGGCCAAGGCCGACGCGCCCAAGGCCGAGGCATCGGCCAGCAAGCCGCCGGTGACCCCGTCGCACCGCGCCCCGGCCGAACCGGCCGCACCGCAGCCGGCGCTGTCCTCGGGCAAGCCGGCCGACATCGAATGCAAGATGGTGGTGCTCGGCGCGGGCCCGGGCGGCTACACCGCCGCCTTCCGGTCGGCCGATCTGGGCGTGGACACGGTGCTGATCGAGCGTTACGCCAGCCTCGGCGGCGTCTGCCTCAACGTCGGCTGCATCCCGTCCAAGGCGCTGCTGCATGCGGCGGCGGTGATCGACGAAGTCGCCCACGCCGGTGATTTCGGCGTGGAGTTCGGCAAGCCGACGATCACCCTGGACAAGCTGCGCGGCTACAAGGAAAAGGTGGTCACCCAGCTGACCAAGGGCCTGGCCGGCATGGCGAAGCAGCGCAAGGTGCGCACCGTGCAGGGCCTTGCCAGGTTCGTCTCGGCCAACGAGCTGGAGATCGTCGGCGACGACGGCAAGACCCAGCTGCTGCGCTTTGAGCAGTGCATCATCGCCGCCGGTTCGCAGGCGGTGAAGCTGCCGAACTTCCCGTGGGACGACAAGCGGGTGATGGATTCCACCGATGCGTTGGAACTGGCCGACGTGCCGGGCAAGCTGCTGGTGGTCGGCGGCGGCATCATCGGCCTGGAAATGGCAACGGTGTACGCCGCGCTGGGCAGCAAGGTGACGGTGGTGGAGTTCATGGACCAGCTGATGCCGGGCGCCGACAAGGACCTGGTCAAGCCGTTGGCCGACCGCTTGAAGAAGCAGGGCGTGGAGGTCTACCTGAAGACCAAGGCGACCGACGTCAAGGCCGACAAGGCCGGCGTGACGGTGTCCTTCGAGGCGGCAGTGGACGGCGAGAAGCCGGGCCTGGAAGCAAGCGCCTTCGACCGCGTGCTGGTGGCCGTGGGCCGTTCGCCGAACGGCAGGAAGATCGACGCCGAGAAGGCGGGCGTGCAGGTCACCGACCGTGGCTTCATCCCGGTGGACCGTCAGATGCGCACCAACGTGCCGCACATCTTTGCGATCGGCGACATCGTCGGCAACCCGATGCTGGCCCACAAGGCCACGCACGAGGGCAAGCTGGCGGCCGAAGTGGCTTCGGGCGAGAAGAAGGAGTGGGTGGCGCGGGTGATTCCGTCGGTGGCCTACACCAACCCGGAAATCGCGTGGGTGGGCGTGACCGAGACCGAGGCGAAGGCCAAGGGCTTGAAGGTGGGCGTGGCCAAGTTCCCGTGGGCGGCCAGCGGTCGTGCGATCGGTATCGGTCGCACCGAGGGCTTCACCAAGCTGATCTTCGACGAGGAAACCCATCGTATCGTCGGTGGCGCGATCGTGGGCGTGCACGCCGGCGATCTGCTGGCCGAGATCGGTCTGGCGATCGAGATGGGTGCGGAGGCCGAAGACATCGGTCACACCATCCACGCGCATCCGACGCTGAGCGAATCGGTGGCGATGGCGGCGGAGATCTACGACGGCACGATCACCGATCTGTACATGCCGAAAAAGAAGTAACCGGCGGGTCGCCGCCATGGGTGGTGACGCTGCTGCAACGAAAAACCCCGGCGAAAGCCGGGGTTTTTTGTTGGTTCTTCTCCCACTTGGGGGAGTGTCTTGTTGCAAGGCCGTCGCCGCGTGAGCACGACGCTACCCGGGTGGCCGGGTGCACAGGCTGTTTTGGCATCTCCGATCGGGCTGGTCGCGAGCGTGAGGGCCCGGTAGCAGCCGGTACGCCCCTGGCGCAAATGTCCCCCGGCCGCGAGCGGCTCTTCCCCCGGTCGAAGTCTGTGATCCGCTCACTGTCGCTTGGGCGGCGCGGCTATTTTACCGGTGCGGGATCCGGCAAACGGCGGGCCAACGCGAGCGATCGACAACGAGCCACAGCTCTCATTGCAATTTGTTGCATGGACCGCGACTACCGGCACGGTGCAAAGTTCGACCCCCTCGCTGTGATGCGACTCGAATCACAACTCAAACCAGCAGCTGGTCACACATCTTTCACCACCTGGGGTGGCCAACTACGCCCACCTTCCGTAGCCACGCTGACTGAGCGTTGCGATTGCGATGGAAGTTGAGTGGCCGTGTGCTATCCCCCGACCCCGGAGAACGTTCATGAAAGCCCCTGCCTCCAGTGCCCTCGTTCACGCCCCACTCGCTCCGTGTCTTCTTTCAACGGCACTTCTGCTGTGCATTGCTGCACCTGCACAAGCTGGCGTGGTCAGGGACGGCGCCTCCCGAACGGTGACAGCAGCCGACCCCAGCGAGGACTGGGATGTGTTCAATGGATCGACGCTGATCCTTCAACCTGGCGCGGCTGCCGGCTTTGTTTCGATACGCGATCAAAGCCAGTTTACGGCCACGGATGCGCAGCTTGCGGGCAACATCGACGGGGACGCCGTGTTGAGCGTCGTCAACTCCAGCGCGGTCATGACCCGCAGCAACGTGCGTAACGGCACCGGCTTTGGGGTGTCGCTGGGAACATTACTGCCTGGCCCTGCAGCGTCCCTGTCTTCCATGAGCCTGGACTCCTCAAGCGTTGAGGGTGTTGGAGCCGGAGCGCTGGTAAATGGTTACGGCCAGTTGACACTGTCCAGTTCAACTATGACGGGGACCATAGACGCAAGCCTGCCAGGCGGGACCCGTAATGGCGTGGGGCTGCAGCTGGAAGTTGGCGGTGTCACCGCCCAGAATGGATCCACCGTGCGGGGTGACCTTCATGGTGCATACCTTGCATCAAATCAGCTCGCAGGCTTTACGCCCCAGGCTTCCACCCTCACGGTGGATGCTTCACGCATCGAAGGCCTCTCCGGCAGCGCGATCTACATTGGTTCCAGTTTCGCCAACGACACCGACGTGGACATTACGCTGCGGAACAATGCCGAGCTCATCGCAGGCAACGGCGTGCTGATTGATATCACTGGAAACACCGCAAATCCCGCGCTCAATGTCCATGCTGACGTCATGGTCGACGACAGCCGGTTGGCCGGGGATATCCGCGCAGGGGCGGGAACCACCGGTTCGCTAGCGCTGACAGACAATGCAGCCCTCATCGGTGGAATCACTGGCGCCATGGATGTGGCGATCAGCCAGGGCGGCCAGTGGCAGCTTAACAAGAACAGCGATGTTGCCTCGCTGAATGTTGGCAGCGGTGGCATCGTGTCCCTCGGGCAGGGCACTGCCTTCCAGACGCTCAACGTGTCCGGCGACTTCACCGGCGCTGGCGGCACGCTGGTGTTCAACACCGTGCTCGCAGGCGATGACGCTCCCTCTGACAAGCTGATCATCGGCGGCGACACCAGCGGCCAGACCAACGTTCGCGTCAACAACGTGGGCGGGGCCGGTGCGCAGACCGTCAATGGCATCCAACTGATCACCGTGGGCGGCACATCCAATGGACAGTTCGACCTGGCCGGCCGTGCGGTGGGTGGCCAGTACGAGTACTTCCTGTTCAAGAACGGTAACAACTGGGTCCTACGCTCGGAACTCCCGACCACGCCGGACCCTTGCGATGTCGATCCATCGCTGCCGGGGTGCACGCCGGTCGATCCGCCAGTTGACCCGCCCGTCGATCCGCCCGTCGATCCGCCCGTCGATCCGCCGGTGCCCGTGCTGCGCCCGGAACCGGGTGCCTACCTGGCCAACCTGCAGGCAACACAGACCATGTTCCGACTGGGTTACCACGAGCGCAACGCGGGCCAGAACAGCGGCCGTGGCTGGGCGCGTGTGGATGGCGCCCGCACCGGTTTCGATGCCATCAGCCAGCAGCTGGACGTTCGTGGCAACAGCCAGTCGATAAGCGTGGGCGCAGATGTGTGGCGCAACGAGAGCGGCAGCAGCGCGGGCCTGATGCTCTCCAGTGGCAATGCCACCAGCACCTCCACCAATGCCCTGAGCGGCTATTACGCACGTGGAAAGGTGAAGGGCGAAGCGCTCGGTGTATATGGCACGTGGCGGGCCGGTAATGCCGACGATACCTACGCCGGTTTCTACCTGGACGGCTCGGTACAGCGCGCCCAGTTCCGCAACCGCGTGGAGGGTGTGGCGCTTGAAATGGAGCGCTACGACACCCGCGGTTGGCAGGGCGCAATCGAAACCGGCTACGCCTTCCGGGTCTCGCGTAACCCGACCGGCGGCATCTTCCTGGAGCCGACGCTACAGGTGGGCTACAACCGCTGGGACGACCTGCGCCACACCGAAGCCAATGGTACGGTGGTGACCACGCAGGATGCCGATGGCCTGTACGGCCGTGCCGGTCTGCGGCTGTCCGGCGTGACCCGCTGGGGCAACGGCGCCGCCGATGTGCAGCCCTACATCGCCGCCAACTGGCTATACACCCGCGCCGAATCCCAGGTGTGGATGGACGATGAGCGCGCGGACGCACGGATTCCGCGTACGCGCGCGGAAGTGAGTGCGGGTGCTTCGTTGAAGTTCGCCAACGGCTTTGGCGCTTGGACCGGGCTGGCGCGTCAGCAGGCCAGCGGCTACCACCAGACCAGCGCACAACTCGGCATGAGCTACAGCTGGTAACGGCCTGATTGAAGGCGGGGAAGAGGCCGGCGTCTGCCGGCCTTTTTTTGCGTTCTTGCCCCGTCCTGATCTGGGGGAAAGGGGCACGGCCGCCCCCGCCAGATTTGTGGTTGTCGAGAAGACAGACCTATCGGACGTACGGGTTCGCGATGGATGCGTTTGCGATCCAGAAGGGGCATCGTTCGCCACCGTGGTGGTCGACCCATCGCGCAGGCACGCGCTATGGGTCGGTCGAGGACGCCGCCGCGCTGACGTTCGCCCTTTCTTCGCGCTTCTCGGCAGGGCCGGTTGAGAACGTATCCAGGCCGCAGCGATGGACAGGAATGCGGCCTTTGATGTGTGGAGGCCCCTTGCAGACCATCTTTCTGCGCAAAGACGACTTGAAGCGGCTGTGGGCTACCGAAGCCAACGCTGGGCAGAGAAGGTCTTGCGGTCAGGGAAGCATCGCGGCGCCGCGAAGCGTCGACCCGACGCGCTCCTCCCAGCGGCTACCGGAGCGTGGCCAGGGTATCCGCACCCGACACTCGACCAGCCGGTCCTTGCTCCACCCTGATCAGGCACACAAAAAAWCGCGGCCCCCGATGTTCCGGGGGCCGCGCTCGGAGAGATCGCCTGGAAAAACTCAGAAGACGAAGCTGACGCCTGCCACCGGGCCCTTGAACTCCTGCTTCAGACCGATCGTGCCGTCGCTGCCGCTCTGGTCCACGTCCAGCTTGAACCAGTCGTAGCCGGCGAACAGGCCGAAGTTCTTGGTCAGGCGGTAATCCACGATCGCATTGGCGCGGGTCAGGTCACCGTCGTAATCATCGAAGTTGCCCCACTTGGTGTTCAGGTACTGGCCCTGCACCGTGATCATCCACTTCTCGGACGGGTTGAAGCTCATGCGCGCACCCACCACCGGCGCCACACCGTCGGCCTTCTCATCCAGGAAACGGCCCTGGTACAGATCACCCACGTCGGCATAGGCCTTCGTGCTCACCTTGGCGTACTCGGCACCCAGCTGAAGGCCGAGATCGAAGGTATCGGTATCCACCACCGAGTAGTCGTACACCAGGCTGGCAACCTGATACTTCAGCTCACCCTTGATGAAACTGCCGGCCGGCACGGACACGTCACCGAAGCTCACGCCGTCATCCAGCGTCTCGCGGCGGTCCTTGTCGTACTTGAAGTAGTTGAACAGCAGGCGCTGACGGTCGCTGATGCGGAACATGCCGTCGATGCGCGGTTCCCATTCCTTGCCACCCAGCTTGAAGTCTTCGGAGAAGCCCACGTCCTGGCCGGCCACGTTGCTGTTGCCGCGGATCGTGTTGTCCGAATCGATGTTCATCGCACCCAGGCGCAGCGCGAAGCGGTCATCGCCCTCGGCAGCGCTGGCGGTGTTGGCATGGGTCAGCGCGGCCATGGCCAGCGGCAGGGCGAGGAGGGAAAGCGTCAGGCGCATCGGTGTGTGTCCTTGCAGTGGTTCATTGATGTGCCGACACTCTGCCCAGTGCCGCGTCCACCATTCGTGAACGTATGGTGGAGGGAGTGTGTACCGTTCATGCAACAGCCTGTGCCGCCGGGCGGGTGGGGTGGCCGCGACCGGCGTCGGAATGCGTTTGAACCGCTGCGGACCGGTCCCCGATGGGTACCGGAACATCGGAGGCCGGTCCCACCAAAGAAAGTGGCCCCGGAGAGAGCTCGGGGCCACTTTGGGGAGCAGACCTGCGCTTGGGGCGCCGACGAGGATCGAAAAGTGCAGGTCGATGTCTGTGACCGGGCGCTGCGACCAAAGTTCAATATGCTGCATCGCAACAGGCCAAGAGCCTGACAGGGCCACGATTGGACCGCCGGTGGACCGCAAAATCTGTGGCGATGCAGCAACTTGCAGACATCCGGGATGAACAGGGGGCGGTTGTCTCGCAAATTGTCCCGTTGCTATAATTTGGCGGCTCGACGGGGCGCTTGCTTGCGACCCCGGCCTTTCTACTTACGATCAAGCAGGACATACGTGTGCTGAACTCCGTTGATTCGGGTCGGCGACTGATGCTGCGCGCAGCGGTTTACCCGCTGGCTGCAGTGGCTGTCCTGGCCCTGGCCTTCCTGCTGCTGGCAGGGCAGAAGTCCGCCCTGGGAGCGCTGGTGTCAGGCGTGGCGGTGTCGGCAGGTGGTTGGGTTGCCGCACGGATGGCGCTCAGTGGTGGGGTACAGG
>NZ_JBFULB010000194.1:0-7323 GCF_056400545.1 Stenotrophomonas sp. P5_A8
CCATCAGGTAGTCAGTGCTCACGCCCAGAACTTTGGTCAGACGACGCAAGTTATCAAACGAGGGCTTCCTCGATCCACTTTCAAAGTGGGAGATGGTCGTGGACGGCAGACTCGCTTCCTTGCCCAGATCTGCTTGCGTCAGACCTCGCCTGTCCCTGGCCTCTCTCAAACGGGCTGGGAAGAGATCGGACATCGGGCAATCCTAAGTTGTGGTGGGCGACAAATCATACTTGACGAAGTCGACAAGAGGGGCGTATTGTCGATTCCGTCAAGTCCTTGTAGTCGGAAATCTTCTGACTGGCTTGGCAGGAGAGAGCCTTATGAGCACCCGTAAGCCTATCGGAACGACCGCCAAGACTGGCGAAACCTGCCCTGAGAGTGGTGTGTGGCAGCCCTCGGGCTACTCCACCACGGCGCCCATTGCTAAGGGCAACCGCATGCCGCCCTACGATGGGAAGGCCGTGACCTGGGTGTTGAAGCAACACGCCTGAGCAAGAGGGGCGGTAGTCCAGCTGCCGCCCCTTCCTGAGCAGCAGGTATGAGCGATCAGCGACTGCTGCTCCTAAAAACCCCAGTAGTCGATTTCGGAGGAAATGTTATGGCCGTATACGTTGTGACCTGGAACCTGAACAGGGAACGCAGCAACTATGACGCTGCGCGCCGTCAGTTCATTCAGCACTTGGAGCGGTATCCMAACGCGCAAGATGGCGGATTGGAAAGCGTGCGTTGGGTGCAAAGCTCAGGGACGGCCCGGCAGCTCAGCGACGACCTTCGGCAAAGGCTTGATGGGAATGATCGTCTTTTTGTCAGCAAGCTTAATGACGGCCAGTATTCCGGATGGCTCAATGAGACCGTCTGGGAGTGGGTGCGCTCGCGCCTTTGAATTTCTAAGCCACCTTTGGGTGGCTTCTTTAATTTTTGATTGTCGAGAGAAGCGTGCGCGACAAGCAGAGCTCCGCCCAGCTGTAAGTTCGGATGTTGCTGGCGGGAAAGCCAAAGTCAATTAGCTGACTCACGAGGTCTGGCTCCTCCTCAGGCTTATGGATCGCCAGGTGAACGTTTGCCTGGCGCACCGAGGGATTTCGAAGCATTGCTTCGAAGTAGGGCGCGTCGACATCGGACAATGAGTGGCCAAGCACATAGACTTCTTGGGCCGATGAAATCCACTCGAAGAATCCGGCATGTGCTTGGATTAGCTTGTCAGACGGCTTAAAGGTCTTGGAGAAGTAGCAGTCCAAGATGTCATTGGCCTCGGTCAGACGCGTGTCCAGCTCGGCCACATCGGGTCGGTCATTTAGAGGGTGTCGATCTTCCGGCTTCCAACCGTGTCCAAGGATCAGCTCTTGGTCGACTTGATCTGCGCAACCGTGGATGTAAAGGATCTGCTCGCGCGGGATGCCATAGGCAAGGGACAGAGTTTCCGTATAGTTGAACGACAAAAACGCGCCAGTCGGATCCAGCACCTGGACGGTTTGGTGGATTGGAAGTTGGGTCGGAATTTGCAACTGTCTGATCCAAAGGCCAAACAGGCGCCGGAGTTCCGTGCTCATGCGCTCGACCAGGAGGTCAACCTCATACTGGAAGTCGTGGTGTCCCGAGTCGCTCCAATCATCAGCACCATACGAACCCATGAAGTGGCTGAGGTCCTCAATGATCTCGTCTGGGTCCATTTCGGCCAAGGCCGCCTCCATGTCTGCCCAGTCACCGCTTGGGTGGAGATATCGCTCCACTGCATCAAAGACACCACGATCTTGGGCCTGAACAAAGTCTCGAAATTGGGCGTAGCTCGATGGGATGCGGTGGTGGAGGTCAAAGCCGTTGCCAATAACAAAAAGCTTCCTCGGTCCCATGGCTAGATCCGTGTTGAAAAAGTGATTGTGACATGCCCCGAAAAGGCACTGGGATGGCCAATCCTGGGCAGTTTTGAGCGCTGCTGCAACCGTCTTCCAATGGTCCAAGGCGGGACGGTGCCGCTGTCCAAAAAACGCCAAGACCGCAGCTGACCTGGAAACATTCGATCTTGGCTTTGACCCTCGTGCTCCGATTGATGCTTCCTTCCTGGGCATTTGGCTTGGGAGTTCTCTTGCTTGATTCAGAGTTCGGGCCGCTGCTAGCATCAGGTATCGTTTGAGGTATCGTTTCTTGTCCCGCTTCTTCAACGTAATTTGAGGCGAGACAATGACTTAGCGTAGGGTCGGGTATCATCCCTTCACCCGCTCCATGTTCCCGACACATGGACAGGAATGCAGCGCTCCGAAGCCGCCGGACCCCGCCGCGATTGCGCCGATCAGGCGCCTGCTATCTCATTCCGCTTCATACCGTACCCGCTGGAATCGACAGCAACGCGCGTCGCTTGCCCGATAGCCGTGCCCGACGATGCACAGGATGCTTCTGAGCGGGTTGCTGCCACGGGCGGCGCCTTATTCGCCGATGACCTCGAAGGCAAACGGATCCTCCTGATCGGGAAAACGCAACAGATAGCGCGCAATGCGCGTCTTGCCATCTGGCAGCAGGTAGTCCACCTGCAAGCCGCGCGGGCTGTCTTCCCTCCCGGGCCCCACATAGGTATTGCTCGGATAGCTGAAACGGTGCTCCGGCGCGGTACGAATGGCAGCACACGTGCCAAACAGGGGAGGCAGGATGTACAGGCGCTCCCCGTGCAGCAACAGCACGGTGGTGTACCGATCGCCCTTGCCACTGCTGACGTAGCGCATGTCCAGGCACACGGAGGTACCGTGATGCCACGCCATGACGTCCTCCAGGTTTTCCGGGCGAATGGACGAGCCGGTACGCCATTCCCGCGGTGCGAGGTCGATGGCGCTGCTCAGTGGCCAGCGCCCCGCGCCCACAGACAACGCCTTGCCATCGAAGACAACGTCGGGAAGCCCATCCGTTGGCGTCTCCGCCAGGCTGCCTGGTACGGTCCACAGCGCATCTTCATGACGCTGCAGCGCCCCGATCATCGAGGTGGACCACAGGCAGTGTCGCGGCGATTCCGTGCAGGGCATACCCAGTGCGGTTCCCGGTCCCTGGAACAGGTTGCCACCCAACGATCGATAGAAATCGCCGTAGTCGGTGAACTGCACGGGCGCGGCACGGGGCGTGCCCGACAGGAGAACACTCAGCAGGGCCACGACAGCGAGCGGTCCGGATTTCATGGGCATGCCTTTGCGGAGGTCGCGGTGATGTCGCGGTGCGGCCGTCGTTGGCCGGGCGTCGAGGGTATCGGTTCACCCGGTGCAGCGAAACATCGTTGCGCCCAGGCAGTGATCAATACACCGCGCGGCGGGCTCCGGCATCCGGGTGGCGGTACTCGCCTGCGGCGCTGGCAGCGTGACCTGTGCGCCTCAAACCACCGCTGCGCTGCGCGTCGCGCGATCCTCATCGCAGCGTACCCGGCGCAGGCTATGCTTCGCGTTTTCCGGCCCCGTGCGCCCACCGCGATGAAACTCGCCATCCTGTCCCGCAACAGCAAGCTGTACTCCACGCGCCGGCTGGTAGAAGCCGCGCGCGCGCGCGGCCACACCGTGCGCGTGCTCGATCCACTGCGCTGCTACATGCGCATCGCCGCCGATGGTTTCACCATGCATTACAAGGGCCGTCCGATCACCGGCGTTGATGCGGTGATCCCGCGTATCGGTGCCTCGGTGACGCGGTATGGCACGGCCGTGCTGCGCCAGTTTGAAATGATGGGCGCGCGAACGCCCAATCCCTCCGATGCGATCCTGCGCGCCCGCGACAAGCTGCGCGCGCACCAGATCCTGGCCTCCAAGGGCATCGACATGCCGGTGACGGTGTTCGGCGACAACCCCGACGACACGGTCGACCTGCTGTCGATGCTGGGACCGCCGCCGCACGTGGTGAAGCTCAATGAGGGCACCCAGGGGCGTGGCGTGATCCTGACCGAAAAGGCCAGTGCCTCCCGGGGTATCGTCGAAGCCCTGCGCGGCCTGTACGCCAACTTCCTGATGCAGGAGTTCATCGGCGAGGCGCAAGGCGCCGACTTGCGTTGTCTGGTCGTTGGCGACCAGGTGGTGGGGGCGATGCAGCGCCAGGCTCCGGACGGCGACTTTCGCTCCAACCTGCATGCCGGTGGCAGCGCCCGGGCCGCCAAAGCCAGCCGGGCCGAGCAACTGGTGGCGGTGCGCTCGGCCAAAGCGCTGGGCCTGAGCGTGGCCGGGGTCGACCTGATCCGCTCCAGCCGTGGCCCGCTGGTGCTGGAGGTGAACTCCACGCCGGGTCTGGAGGGCATTGAGGCGATCTGTCAGGCGGACTTGGCAGGGCGGATCATTGAGCACGTTGCGTCGATGAAAAAGCCTGTTAATTCAAAGGCTTGAGATTTTTCGGAAAGTTTCTGCGGTTTTAACGAGGCTTTAATCGGCCCCGGCGTAGGCTTCATCGAACCGCAGCTCTGCCCTCCTCAGCAGGATCGGTAATCGGGAAACACTTTCAGGCCCAGGCGGGTTCCGCCTGGGCCTTTTTCTCGATCGGTCACCTGTCCCGGGAGGGTGATAAATCTCACTTGTCCGCCGCCCGCAGGCTGGTTACATTTGGCGCTCGTTCATGGATGGAGCACTGCGTATGTACCGTTTGGTCTGCACGATGTTGTTGTTCACCGTCGCCGGCGTCAGCGAGGCGAAAATGTCGCAGGGCAAGGACCACGAGGTCTCGCTCAACGTCGAGGTCCCGATCAGCGAGCAGATCCAGAAGGTGGAGGGCGCGCTGCGGAGTGAGACCTACAGCGAGATCACGCCGGAGGACCGCAGCCAGGTCCAGGCCGCGTTGGACCGCATCAAGTCGGCCTTGCAGGGCCATGAGTCCGCAAAGGAACTGAGCCCGGTCGCCCGTACCCAGCTGCTCAACGACCAGTCGACGGTCAACACCATCCTGACCCGTGCGAAGGAAGACAGCCGCCTGGTCTGCCGCCGCGAAAAGGCCACCGGCAGCAATTTCCATGAGAGTGTATGCATGACCGTGGCGCAGCGCCGCAAGGCGCGCGAGGATGGCAAGGACTACCTCAACAATCGTCGATCCCCGAACGCCTCCAGCAATTGATGCCGGGTCCCGCCTCCCTTTCCGGGCGAGGCGGGATGTCGCCAGGCAGGTGCCCTGAGGGGAGAAGGTGGCTTTTGACGCGGAATGAGCGACATCCACTGTCTAATGTTAACAATGGGATGTGTATCTTCCCCAAGGTGCGAGGAACGGGGCTACCGGCTGTAACAGGGTCGTCCGCGCGATCCGATGCTCCTGATCCGAAAGGATCACCTGCCAACCAGAGGTCACAGTGCGAATTCTTGTAATTGAAGACAACAGCGACATCGCCGCCAATCTGGGCGATTACCTTGAAGACCGCGGGCATACCGTGGACTTCGCCGCCGACGGCGTGACTGGCTTGCACCTTGCCGTGGTGCACGAATTCGATGCGATCGTTCTGGATCTCAACCTGCCCGGCATGGACGGCATCGAAGTCTGCCGCAAGCTGCGCAATGAAGCGCGCAAGCAGACCCCGGTGCTGATGCTCACCGCACGCGATTCGCTGGACAACAAGCTGGCCGGGTTCGACTCCGGCGCCGACGATTACCTGATCAAGCCGTTCGCGCTGCAGGAAGTGGAGGTGCGGTTGAACGCGCTGTCGCGTCGCGGCAAGGGCGTGCAGACCCGCGTGCTGGAAACCGGTGATCTGGAATACAACCTGGATACGCTTGAAGTGCGTCGCCAGGGCAAGCTGCTGCAGCTCAACCCGACGGCGCTGAAAATCCTGCAGGCCCTGATGGAAGCCGCGCCGGCAGTGGTGACCCGCCAGGAACTGGAAACCCGCGTCTGGGGTGAAGAGTTGCCCGATTCGGACTCGCTGCGCGTGCACATCCACGGCCTGCGCGCAGTGGTGGACAAGCCGTTCGAGGTGCCGTTGATCCAGACCCGCCATGGCATCGGATACCGCATCGCCGCGCCGGAAGCCTGATCCGGTGACGGGGAAGGGGGAGCGTCGCCGCGCGCCATATCGGCGCCGGCTGCGCAGCCGCATCATCGTCTCGTTCGTGCTGTTGGGCTTCTGCCTGACGGCACTGTTCGCCTTTGCCACCAACTGGGCGCGTGCGCGCGTGGAAAACCAGTTGGTCGAAGACGTGATGAACCGCAATATCGACGAGTACGCGCATCGCTACTCCGCCGATCCCTCGCGCAACCCCGACCTGCCGGTGCAGCAGATGCGCGCACGGATCGTCCGCCCGGACAAGTTCGACGCCCTGCGTACTGAAGAGCCGGACTGGTATGACTTYCGCGATGGCATCCACAGCCTGGGCGGGGTGGATGAACGCGGCAATGCGTTCTCCTACAAACTGGCCGTGCGCAAGACGCCGGAAGCCTGGTTCTTCCTCGCTTACGACATGACCGAAAGCATCCGCGGCGAGGCGCAGCTCAAGCGCGCCTTGCTGGTGTCGGTGCTGGTGTTCAGCCTGCTGTCGCTGGTATTGGGCTGGTGGTCGGCCTCCAAGGTGATGAAGCCCGTGTCCGATCTTGCGGCGCGTCTGCGGGCTTACCGGGGTGGCACCAGCGAGCCGGAGCCACTGGCCCCGCGCTTTCCCGACGACGAGGTGGGCCAGCTGGCCCAGGCGCTCGACGACTATTCCTCGCGATTGACCGAAGTGGTCCAGCGCGACCGTGAGTTCAACGCCGACGTCAGCCACGAGCTGCGTACGCCGCTGGCGGTCATTCGCGGCGCGACCGAGCTGTTGCTGGCGCGCCCCGGCCTGGATGAAAAGGTGCTGCAGCGGCTGCAGCGCATCCAGCGTGYCGAACAGCAATGCACCGATCTGATCGGCTCCCTGCTGCTGCTCTCGCGCAACGAGCGCGGGCAGGGCAACAGCAACGTGGCGCGGGTGGCAGAGCAATTGCTTGATGCGCACCGCGCCCAGCTTGGCGGCAAGCCGCTGGAGCTGGTGCTGGAGGGCGACCGCGAGCTGGTCATCGACGCGCCCGAATCCGCGCTGTCGGTGGCCCTGGGCAACCTGATCGGCAATGCGGTGAAGTACTCGCAGGAAGGCTCGGTGCGCGTGGTCGTCACCGGCAACCACGTGGACGTGATCGACAGCGGCCCGGGGTTGAGCGCGGAGGATGCGGCCAAGCTGTTCCAGCGCGGTTACCGCGGTACCCATGCCGGGCACTCGCAGGGTGGCGGGATCGGCTTGTCGATCGTCAGCCGCCTATGCGATCTGTACGGCTGGCAGGTCAGTGTGCGCCCGGGCGTGGATCGGGGTGTGGTGGCGACGTTGACGTTCTCGCCGGCGGTTTGATCGTCGCATCCGCTCGCCGGCGGTGTAATCG
>NZ_JBFULB010000195.1:0-7270 GCF_056400545.1 Stenotrophomonas sp. P5_A8
GCGTCCTTGTACTGCATCACGTCGGCCGCGCCGGTGCGCTTGGACAGCTTGGCGCCCTGCTCGTCCAGGATCATCGGCATGTGGCCGAACTTCGGCACCGGTGCGCCGATGCCCTCGTACAGATTGATCTGGCGCGGGGTGTTGTTGATGTGGTCGTCGCCGCGGATGACCTCGCTGATGCGCATGTCCCAGTCGTCCACCACCACCGCGAAGTTGTAGGTCGGGAAGCCGTCCGGACGGAAGATCACCATGTCGTCCAGCTCGCTGTTGGCGATCTCGATGCGGCCCTTGATCAGGTCGTCGAACACCACCGTGCCCTCGAGCGGGTTCTTGAAGCGGATGACGCGGTTCGGGTCGTCCTTGTACGGCAGGCCCAGGTCACGCGCGGCCCCGTTGTAGCGCGGCTTTTCCTGCTTGGCCATCGCCGCCTCGCGCATCGCGTCCAGTTCTTCGCGCGTCTCGTAGGCGTAGTAGGCCTTGCCGTCGGCGACCAGCTGCTCGGCCACTTCCAGGTAACGGGCCACGCGCTGGGTCTGGTAGATCGGGCCCTCGTCGTAGCCCAGGCCGAGCCAGTCCATCGCCTCCAGGATCGCGTCGATCGCCCCCTGGGTGCTGCGCTCGCGGTCGGTGTCTTCGATGCGCAGCACGAATTCGCCGCCGCGGTGACGGGCCTCCAGCCAGCAGTACAGCGCGGTGCGGGCGCCGCCGATATGCAGGTAACCGGTGGGACTGGGGGCGAAACGGGTGCGGCAGGTCATGGAGGGCTCGAGGCGGGAAGCTGGAATCCCGGCAATTTTACCTGTCCCGGCCGGAAACCGGGGAATCGCCCGTCACGCTTGGCGCAGGCGGCCCCCATGGCAGCCCGCGCCCCACCCCGCTCAGGGCGCCAGCAACGGCTTGCGCGGCATCTTTTCCTCGCGCATCGCCGCGTWGTAGACGAAGGACGCCACGATCGCCGCCGCCTGCTTCAGATCCTCCGGCTCGGCGTGGTCCCAGGTGTCCAGGTTGCTGTGGTGGACGTTGGTGAAGTAGTCCAGCCGGTCCTGGATGAACTGGAAGCCGGGCAGGCCGACCCGGTCGAAGGCGATGTGGTCGGTGCTGCCGGTGTTGCGGGTGGCCACGGTGGTGGCGCCGATGTCGTGGAACGGGGCCAGCCAGGCCTCGAAGATCGACACCGCCGCTAGGTTTTCCTGCGCATAGATGCCGCGGAAGCGGCCCGAGCCGTTGTCCATGTTGAAGTACACCGAGAATTTGTCGTAATCGCGCTGGCGCTGCAGCGCGCCGGTCGGTTCGCGCATCGAAGCCGGCAGCAGTTTCTGCGCCGGGTCGGTCGGTTCGGGGTAGCGGGCGAAATGCCGGGACACATGGTCCTGCGAACCGACCAGCCCCTGCTCTTCACCGCTCCACAACGCCACGCGGATGGTGCGCCTGGGCTTGGCGCCCACCGCCTTGAGGATGCGCATGGCTTCCATCATCACCGCCACGCCAGCGGCGTTGTCGGCCGCACCGGTGCCGGTATGCCAGGAATCCATGTGCGCGCCGAGCATGACGATCTCATCGGCCTTGCTGCTGCCCCGGATCTCGGCCAGCGTGTTGTAGCCCGGCTGGTCCTGGGCATCGGTGAATCGCGCCTCCACGTTGACCCGCAGTTTGACCGGCTGCTTCTGCTCGACCGCACGCACCAGCGGGTTGTAGTGCTCGGCCATCATCGCCAGCTCAGGCACGCCGACCGGTTCGCCGGCCTTGCGCGAGCCGCCGCCACCCACGCGGATGATGCCGTTGTCCCAGCCACTGATGCTGATCGTGGCCAGCACGCCCTGCTCGGCGAAAAAGGCGTTGGTGGCCCGCGCGAGTTCCTGCTTCTCCAGGTACTCCTTGGCCTTTTTCGCGCGGTCCGCCTTGGCGTCGGCCACGTCCTTGGGCACCGCGAACACCTGCAGCTCGGCCAGCCCGGCATCATCGTGACGGTGCGAATCGGACTGACTGGCGCGCGCGTAGTCGCGTGCGTCGTTGAGCAGCAGGATCTTGCCGGTCAGCTTGCCCTTGTACTGCTCCAGGTCGGCGATCTTCTTGATGTCGACCTTGACCACCTCGCCTTCGACGGTGCCGTTGGTACCCGGCGTCCACGCCTTGGGCAGCGCGTACAACGGCGCCACGCGCGGGCTGAGCATTTCCACGGTGGCGCTGCTGAACTCCCAGCCCCGACCAAAGGCGTCGAAGCCTTCGTCGCGGACGTTGACCAGGCCCCATTCGGTGAACTTGCCGCGGCTCCAGCGGTTGGCTTCGCTCATGGCCGGCGAATTGGTCAGGCGCGGGCCGATCCGTTCGGTGAGGTGGCTGAAGGTGGCCATGACCTGCGAGCGATGGAAGGCTTCCTGGCGGATACGGCTGACCATGTCCAGGTCTACCGCCTCACGCTGCTGCGCCATTGCATTGCCACCCATCGCCAGCGCTATCGCCAGCACGCCCCACTTCAGCACGTCGTACCCCGGCCTTTCGGCATCACTCGTCAAGGCCTTGAGTCTAGCCAGCACGCGCGCCGTGCCCCCGTCCCATCGGTCATGCATGCGGGAACGCGCTCAACCATTCCAGCCCAGCCACAGCTGTGCGTGTGCCGGCAACAGCAACAACCAGTGGCGGCGATCGACGCTGGTGCAGCCGAATACCGCTGCGTGTGCCGGCCAATCCGCTGGCAGGCCATCGATGCCGATCTCGGTCAATGCCGCGCTGCCGGCCTTCCACTCCCGGTAGCGCGGCACCCGTCCGCCCAGCGCGCCGCGTCCCTGCCGCGCCCCGGACAACCACGCCAGTCCCTGGCGCTGCACCCCTTCGCAGGTGCGCTCGGCCAGCTTGAAGCGGACCAGGCCGGGGGCGATCCGCGCCCCCGGCAAGGCCGCCAGCACGCCACTGGCCTGCAGCAGTGCATCCACTTCCAGCAGCGCGGGAATGCCCTGCCCCGCGCGTTGCCGCAACCCTTGGCGCCAGCTCATGTCGTACTCCTTACTTCAGGCTCGCACCGACTTCGTACCAGTCGATCTTGCGGGTGATCCACATCGCCGTGGCCAGCACGCCGAACAGCAGCAGCGACCCCATCAGCAGCGCGTTGTTCTCCGAGATCAACAGGCCGTACAGCGCGCCGTACAGCACGGTGAGCATGCCGGCAAAGCCCAGCCCGCGTACCCAGCTCTTCAATGCGCCGGACAGGTACACCGCCTGTATGCCGATGCAGGCCACCGCCGAAACCACGTAGGCCAACCAGAACGGAATGTGCTCGGACAGGCTCAGCAGCAGCAGGAAGAAGATCGCCAGCGCCAGGCCCACCATCAGGTACTGCAACGGGTGGATGCGCAGCCGCTTGATCAGCTCGAACAGGATGAAGCCGACGAAGGTGAGCAGGATGAAGAGGATGCCGTACTTGCTGGCGCGATCGGCCTGGGTGTAGATGTCCACCGGGTTGACCAGCTCGACGCTGACCGTCTCCGGCTCGACGTCCTTGCTCTCGCGCAGCTGGCGCTGTGCCTGGGAGGCCAGCGACGACACCGCCCACTGTGCCTCGAAGCCCTTCTCGCCGATGGTGCGCTGGTTGGGCAGGAAGCTGCCGCCGAACGAGGGATGCGGCCACGGCGACTGGATCGAGATGCGGCTGTCATCGCCCACCGGCACCACCGCCAGCGAGCGGGTGCCATCGAGCACCAGCGCCAGTTCCAGCGTGCTGGCCTTGAGTACGCCGCCAGCATTGTTTTCAAAGCCACGCAGCGGCACGTGCAGGCCCTTGCCCATTCCGGTGACCTCGCCAATGCCCGGCTGCAGGGTCAGCGCCGCGCCGTCGACCTGCAGCTTGGGCGAGCCGACCAGTCCGCGCACGTCGGCGATACCCACCGCCAGGTACGGCGTGCCGTACACGCGGCCTTCCTTGATCGGGTAATCGTCGTCGGTGAACTCGGCGGTGATCTTCGCGTTCCAGCTGTACACCGGCACACGGAACAGGCCGATACGGCGCTCGTCCGGTTGCATCCGGCCATCGACCTGCAGTCTGGACGGCATTTGCAGCCAGTAGCTCTGCTCGGTCTGTACGCTCTTGGTTTTGTTGCCGGCCGCGTCGACCACTTCCACTTCACGGGTCTCGGTCCACGGCACCACGCGCACCGGGCCGGTCAGGGTCTGCGCACCCGCGCGGCTCTGCGATACGCGCAGATACGCCTCGTTACGGTAGGCCTCGCGCTCGCTGATCACGCCCTTGATCATCATCAGTGGGATCAGCAGCAACAGGATCAGCCCGCCGACAATGGCGAACCGCAACAGCATCTTCAGGGATTTCATGGCCCGTCCTCGGTTGGGAGGGGGCCAGCTTCGGAGGTGGCGGTGTGCGGGGTTTGTGCTGAGTTTGAAGTCTGTGTGAAGTGCGCGGCCCGCCGGGGCTCAGCGCCGGATCGGCGCGGCCGGGTCGCGCCACGGCAGCCACAACGAGGCGATGGCACCGCCGCCTTCGCGGTTGCGCAACTGGGCACGCCCACCATGCAGGCGCGCTACCTCCTGCACGAAGGACAGCCCCAGCCCGGAACTGCGCAGACCGGTGGCCGGGCGCGCCAGCGAATAGAACCGCTCGAACACCCGCTCCAGCGCGTAGTCCGGCACGCCGCTGCCGCGATCGGCCACGCGCAGGACCACGCCTTGGCCATCGCGCGCCGCACTGAGCTGCACGCAGGCCTCGGCGCTGGAGAAGGCCAGCGCGTTCTCCAACAGGTTGTTCAGCGCCTGGCGGAGCAGGTAGCCATCGCCCTGGATCACCAACCCGTCGGGCACCTCCACGTCCACGCGTACCGCGACGGACTGCGCACGCATGGCTACCGCGTCGGCGGCGGTGCCCAGCAGCACGCCCAGGTCGATCGGCTCGCGCTTCTGCAGCCACCCGTGCTGTTCCACTTCGGCCAGTGCCAGCAGCTTGTCGATGGTTTCGGTCAGGCGCTGTTCCTGGCCCTGGATGCTGCGCGCGAAGTGCACGCGGTCGGCATCGGGCAGCGGCTCCTGCAGCAGTTCGGCCGCGCCGCGGATGGCGGCCAGCGGGCTCTTCATTTCGTGCGTCAGCGACTGCACGTACTGCTCGACGTAGGCCTTGCCTTCCAGCTTGCGTCGCATGGTTTCCAGCGCCTGGCCGAGGTCGCCGATCTCGTCGCGACGCGGTTTGGGCGGGGGCACCGGTTCGCCGGCACTGACCGCCTTGGCATACCGGTTGAGCCGGTTGACCCCGTGCATCAGCCAGGCGGTCATCAGCAGCCCGATCAGCGCCGACAAGCCGATCAACCACGCCCCGCGTTTCATGATGGCGCGCTGGCTGGCCGCAATGAACGGGTCGATGCTGCGGTTGGGCTGGGCCAGGCTGAGCACGCCGATCAGGCGCTTGGCATCGGCCGGATCGTGGATCGGCGCGGCCACGTGCATCACCGAGTGGGTGTCATCGCCCGGGGTTTCCGGACTGGAGCGTGCGCCATATTCACCACGCAGGGTGCGGTAGACATCATTCCAGCGCGAGTTGTCGCGGCCGACGCCCTGGCCGGTGGAGTCGTAGATCACGATGCCCCTGGCATCGGTGATGGTCACCTGGTAGTCGAGCGTGCGCTTGGGGAAACGCCACACCATCGCCTTGGGGTCGCGGCGCTGCGCACGGGCCAGGTTGGCCACGAAGGTGCCGTTGCGGATCGTGCCGGCCTTGACGTCGGCGGCGGCCATCTCGGCCAGCACATTGGCCGCGTCGACCAACGTCGACTCCATCGCCTGGCGAACGCCGGGCTTCACTTCGTTGACAAAGATGCGCATCACGAAGAACGCGGCGATGCCCACGATCAGGAAGAAGCCGAGGAACAGCTTGAGGCCAAGCCGCATCGCTCAGACCTCCAGCGCGTAGCCGAGCCCGCGGTGGGTGCGGATCGGATCAGGGTCGGCACCGGCGGCGCGCAGCTTGGCGCGCAGCGTCTTGACGTGGGTATCCACCGTGCGATCAGCGCTGTCGGCGTCGGTGTCCCAGCCCCGGTCCATCAATTGCGCGCGGCTGAGGATGGCGCCAGGGCGCTGCAGCAGCGCGGCCATCAGCGCGTACTCGTAGCGGGTCAGCTCCAGTGGCTGCTCGGCGAAGCGGATACGGCGGCCCTCGCGGTCGATGGCGAAGCGGCCGTGCTGTTGCCACCCACCCTGCTCGACCGACGTACCGCTACGGCGCAACCGCGCGCGCACCCGGGCGACCAGCTCGCGCGGCGAGAACGGCTTGGCCATGTAGTCGTCCGCGCCCAGCTCCAGGCCCAGCACGCGGTCGAACTCGTCGTTGCGCGCGGTCAGGAAGATCACCGGCACCTCGCTGAAGGTGCGCAGGCTGCGGCAGACCTCGAACCCGCTCATGTCCGGCAGCCCCACGTCCAGCACCACCACGTCGAAGGCCTGCTGGCGCAGCGCTTCCAGCGCGCCACCGCCGAGCAGGCAGTGCTGGGCGCCATAGCCCTCGCTGCGCAGCGCGTACAGCACGGTGTCGGCGATGGCGGTTTCGTCTTCGACGACCAGGACGTTGTGCAGGGGGCGGTTCATGCGCGCAGCATAGCCGCTGGGCCCGCCGCCCCGTACACTGCGCCGATGAATTACCGCCACGCCTTCCATGCCGGCAACCACGCCGATGTGCTCAAGCACATCGTGCAGCTTGCCCTGCTCGACACCTTCAAGCGCAAGGACAGCCCGTTCTTCGTGCTGGACACCCACGGCGGCGCCGGCCGCTACCTGCTGGCCAGCGAGGAAAGCCGCAAGACGCTGGAAGCCGAGGACGGGGTGATGCGGCTGATGGCCCAGCCCTCGCTGCCGGCGGTGGTCGAGCGCTACCTCAAGGCGGTCCAGGCCGACAACCCGGTCGGGGCGATGATCAGCTACCCCGGCTCGCCGCTGCTGACCGCCCAGACCCTGCGCGAGCAGGACCGCATGGCGGTCTGCGAGGTGCAGGACGACGAAGTGGCCTCGCTGAAGGCGCTGTTCGCCCATGACAGCCGGGTGGGCGTGTACCACGCCGATGGCTATGCCCAGAACAGGAAGCTGCTGCCGCCCAAGGCCAACGGCGTGAAGATCGGCCGCGGGCTGGTCCTGATCGACCCGCCCTACGAAGGACAGGACGCCGAGTACCAGGCCATCCTGGCCTCGGTGACCGAGATCCTGGGCCGTTGGCCGCAGGCGAGCTTTGCGATCTGGTTCCCGATCAAGCAGCGCCGCACCATCCTGCATTTCCTGCGCAAGGCCTGCG
>NZ_JBFULB010000196.1:0-7225 GCF_056400545.1 Stenotrophomonas sp. P5_A8
GGCCACCGTGCAGGAATACCACGGGGATGCCGTCCGGCGTACCGCATTCCTCGACATGCAAAGTGTGCAGGCCATCCACCGGCAATGCGAACTCACGGTAGGGGGAGATGGCCGGATACAACGTACGCATGGGACGTCCTCGGGGGCAGGATAGGGCAGCATAGCGGCCCTCCCCGCCGCGGTCATCCTCAGCCCTTCGTTACCCAATGCACCGCCGCGAGCGCCGTTGCCAACCGCTGCTTGGCAACGTCGTTGGTGAATGGCGGCGTGCCTGGCGGGTCGTAGACGTCCGGACGGGTGCCGGCAACGATCAGGTCAATCGCATAACACGCCCCGTTGTGCRCGGCGCGGTAGCTCTCCGCGGAGACGTAGTGGCTCATCGCCGCATCGCTGGCGGTGAAATGGGTGAAGCGCACTCCGCCTATCTCCGCCGTGTCCGACGGGCCGGTCGCCTCGTCGGGCGCGACGAGGCAGGCGGCGATGTCGGCTGCCGTATCGCTGCGGCCGATCCGCATTTCGGCCGAGGTGACGTCATTGGAGCCATCCATCACGACGGCGACAAGCGGCGTCCCGATGCTGCCCGCCGCCGGATACAGTTTCCAGGCATCCAGCGTCAGGTAGCTGCGCTTGAAATCATGTTCGACATGCGTGCCGGGAACCGCGCGGACCGCGATGCCCGGTACCGGCTCGGCAAAACCATCGCCGGCCTGGGTTCCGGGCACCGACGCTGCCGGGCCCGTATCTGCGGGCGGGGCGTCTGCGGCGGCCATGGAGGATGACGCGGTGACGACCACCGCCGGTTGCGGACTGCACGCGCTGACCATGGCTACCCACGCCGTACCCAGCACGAAAAATTGGACTGCCTGCTTCATGATCGACTCTGGTTTCCATTTACGCCGCACCAGAGCGTGCGCCAGCCCGCGTTAACGCCGCGCCATCTCGCGCACGGGCGCTATGCGGCCGACTGCAACGGCGCAGGCGGCGCCGGGCAGGGTGCCATGGCAAGCCTGTGCTCGCTGGCAAACGCATACAGTTCCGATTCGGCGCGGATCCCCAGCTTGTTCATCGCCGAAATGCGCTGCCGACTGATCGTGCTGATACTGCGATCCAGGCGTGCGGCGATCTGGGTGATGCTCAGCCCGGAGGCATACAACCGCAGCACCTCCAGTTCCTTCGGCGACAGGCAGGCACACAGCGAGCCGGTTTCTTCGTCGCCGTTGCAGAGCTCGGCGCGCAGCGAACTGCAGACATAGGCCGAACCGTTGAGGACCTCGTCGATTGCCCGGGGAATGTCCAGCAGCGAGCAGGCCTTGTCGATCACCCCGCGCACGCCGTTCTTCATCGCCATCCGCAGCGTCGGTACGTTGGTGAACATCGTCATCAGCACCACCGGCAACGCCGGGTGCCTGCGGTGGATCATCGCCAGCATCGCCTGACCGTCCGGCGCGGCGCCGCCGGGCATGGAAAAGTCCGTCATCAGCACGTCGCAGGGCGCACGCTCCAGCGCGCAGAGAAGCTCATCGGCGCAGGCGGCCTCGGCCACCACGCGGTAACGGCCCGCACCTTCCAGCAAGGCACGAACGCCCAGGCGGACAACGGGATGATCGTCGGCGATGATGACGCGGATGGGCACGGTGGAACTCCTGGCGGACAAGCGTGGAGAACGGCACGGCACCCTGCCGATCGCCCGTATCGCGATTCAGGCGGCCWGCACCCTGTTCTGAGCCGAAAGTCTGTGCACTTTGATTGTTGTTGTATATACAAATAGTGCGAAAGGGGCACTGCATYTTTTGAACTGATGAAGTGTGGCGCGCAACGCATACCAATACTTGCAAACACCTGCGGCGGCGACCGTTTTCACAGTATTTGCATGGCGCGATCGAGGGGCCGGATGGTCTCCTAGAACCCCGTCGGCTGGTGACCGCCCAGCGTCACCGGCCAGGCATCCGCTCCCACACGAAGATCCCCATGATGTTGTCCGTTTCATCGTCCGCGGCCGCGGCAAGGCACGCGGTATGAGCCGCTTTCGCCGTGTGCCGTTCGACGTCGAACCGACACTTCCCTCCGCTGCGCCACAGCCGCTGCTCTTCGTGCAGGCGCTGCGCCGACGCCTGATGCTCGAACGCAAGCAGCAGGACCCCATTCATTGCGCTGCGATCATGTCCAGGGGCAAGGTGCTGTGCTGGCTGGACACCGAGCACAACCTGGGCGTGCTGGMCGAGCCGTCGGCGATGTCGATGGCCCTGTTCCAGGCGGCGCTGGTGGGTCCGCAGCCCACCCTTGAGCTGCTGCCCGTTGCGCGCAGCCTGTTCGATGCGCAGGCGGCTCGATCCCGACCGGTGGCATTGCGTCCGCTGCTCTGGCAAGCGGGCCTGCATGCAGCCGGCGATGGTGCCCCGTTGCCACCGCTGCAGGACGACACCTGCCTGCGACTGCGTCGCTGGCCGGATTTCCGCGTACTGGCGCACCGTCACGACGACTTTCGGATYTGCGCGTTGATGATCCGGCATGCGCTGGATGTGGGTAGCTGCAGTTCGATCCTGGGCCTGCCCCGTGTGGAGGTCCAGGCCTTTTTCAATGCCGCCTATATCAGCGGCTATGCGCATCCAAGTGCTGCCCCGATGCCGGCGCTGACCGTAGCGCCCGCCAAGCCGGCTGCCAGCAATGCGCTGGCCCGGATGTGGCGTGATGTGCGTAACCGCTGGAGTCGATGAAATGCGTGAATACAAGATCGTGGTGCTGGGCGAAATGGGCGCCGGCAAGTCGACCCTGGTGCAGGCGTTGGCACAGGGCAGGGCGGTCTCTACCGAGGTGCGCAACACCGACCCGGGCGCCGACAAACCATTCACCACCGTGGCGATGGACTACGGCGACATCGACCTGCCGGGCGGCGACCGGCTGCGGCTGTACGGCACGCCCGGTCAGACCCGTTTCGACTTCCTGTGGCCGATCCTGCTCGAAGGTGCCAGTGGCGCGATCGTGCTGGTCAACGCCCACGCCGGGCTACCCCAGCAGCAGGTGCAGCCCTATCTGGACGCGGTCGAGCGCCACCCCGCGCCGCTGCCGGTGGTAATGGGCGTGACCCGAATGGACGATGCCGCCCCGGCGCAGCGCGCCGCCTGCGAACAGTGGCTGGAACACGACGATGGAGCGCTGCCCATCGTCATGGTGGATCCGCGCGATCCGATGCAGGTTCTTACCGTGATGGATGTACTGATGAGTCAGATTGAATGCCAAACCCTGGTGGCCTGCGATGAATGATGCAGCCCGCCTGCCGGCAAGCGGCGCGGTGCGCGAGCAGGTCGACGCGCACCTGGCCACCCTCGTACACGACGTGGACGGCCTGATGGGCGTGGTGGTCGCCAGCCTGGACGGCTTCGCCCTGGCCCAGGTCGGCCGCGAAGAAGAGACCGTCAGCCGCCTTGCCGCGATGACCAGCTCGATGCTGGCGCTGGCCGAAGCGCTCGGTCGCGAGCTGGTGATCGGCTCGCTCGGTGCGCTGATCCTGGAAGCGGCGCACGGCAAGGTGCTGATGCTGACCATCCCCGTGCAGCCGCCGCAACTGCTGATGGCCGCCTGCGACCAGACCAGTGCGATGGGGCAGGTGCTGTGGCACGCCAAACAGTGCGTGCGCCGCCTCACCGCCGCGATGCCGGCCGACACCCGAACACGTTGATTGACCCACCTCCACTTGATAAGGAAAACAGAATGAACAAGAGCATCACCGATTGCCTCGACGCCCTGATGCAGATCAATGGCGCGCAGGCCGTGGCCCTGGTCGACTACGACAGCGGCATGCTGCTCGGCGAAGCCGGCTCCGGCGTGGACATGGAACTGGCCGCGGCCGGCAACACCGAAGTGCTGCGCGCCAAGATGAAGACGGCCGAGTCGCTCAAGCTCAACGACGTCATCGAAGACATGCTGATCACCCTGGGCCGCGCGTACCACGTGCTGCGTCCGGTGGCCTCCAACAAAGGCCTGTTCTTCTACGTGGTACTGGACCGCCAGAAAGCCAACCTGGCACTGGCGCGTCGCACCGTGCTGGATGTGGAAGGCTCGCTGAAGCTGTAACCCGGTCGGGCGTCGCTACGCCCGCCTGGCGCGAGAATGGGGATGCCGTGTCCGCCCGGGGAAGGGGCGGGCACGGCACTTGGTTGCGCGCCGCCCACGGGCGGAAAACGCCCGATCGTCGACCGACGCCGACGGCCACGTGCTGGGCGGGGTCACGATCGTGCCGACAGCGCCGACAGCTCCGGGGGTCAGCTGCTGTCCCGCATCACCCGGGTGCGGTAGGCGCGCACGTTGTCGCCGCGGATGCGGGTTTCCTGGGTGCCGGTGATGGTATCGACCCGATGGTCCGAGCCGGTTACCGGCTTGGCCTCCACCAAGGTCTCGCGCTCGAAGGCGTGGGATTTGTCGGTATTGCGGTAGTACCGGTATAGCGCCCAGTACAACGCGGTCGCGCTGGCCGGGCCCGCGGCCAGCAACCAGAGTCCACTGTCATCGCTCATGAGGAGGCCACCAGGAAGAAGAGAACAAGGGCTTCGATGATCGTACCGGTGGCGAGCGCGGCCAACAGCAGCTTCCACTGCTGCACCGGCACGCTGCCCATGGTTTCACCGGTGCGGCCGTTCACCGCGATGTAGTGCAGCATGCCGCCGTTGCGGCCGGGCTGGTGATACGAGTAGAGCCACACCGGCAGGTACATCGACACCCAGCGCGTACCGTGCACGTCCAGCCGCTCCTGCTCCCAGCGCACGCCACGGTCATAGCGGCGCACGGAGCCCTCCACCTGCGCGCGGGCGATCGACAGCAGCTGGTCTTCCAGCCGCGGGCGCAGCTTCTCCACGTCGAGGTTGCGCTTCTCGGTGGTGAAACCCATCAGGTAGGAGGCGTTCCACTTCAAGGCGTTCTTGGTGTCGAACGGCAGGATCGTGTTGATGATGTTGTTGGTATTGGTGCGCGTGTCCAGGTTGCCGCGCTCGGCCGACGACTCCAATGGCAGGTCGTCCACGGTGAAGTCCACCTCCCGCTCCACCCGGTACACATCGGCGTCGTAGTAGGTCTTCTTCTTGTCGCCCTCACCACGGGTGTACTCGCGGGTGAGGATTTCGCCTTTGCCGGCGACCGCGGCGCTGACGTTGCTGTCGACGATCATGTAGGGCAGGTACACGCCCACCACATTTTCCGGCGTGAACTCGTTCTTGAAAGCCTTCAACGCAAACAGACGGCGCTTGTCCACGAACTGGCGGATACGCGCCACGGCATCGGTCTTGCTCACCTTGAACGGCAGTACCGCATCGGGCACCGCGCCGTTGGCCACCTGTTCGTTGACCCCGAACACATGGCGGCACCAGTGGCAGCGTGCGGTCATCGTGCTCTCGGTGTTGATGGTGACTTCGGCGCCGCAGCCGGTGCACTTGAAGCTCATCAGGCTGGCGGTATCGGCCTGGATGTCACGCGCACCCGACGCAATGACCGTGCCGCGCAGCTGGTCGATGCCATCGCCCAGCCCGAACGCCTGCTCGACCAGCGTGCCATGCCACTCGTTGCGGCAGAACTGGCAGACCAGTACGTCGGTACCGAGCTTGAGCCGGACATCGGTCGAGCCGCATTTCGGGCAGCGGTTGAGGCCGTCCTTGAGTTCTTCGGCGGACGTATCCAGGGCAACCGGGTCCGGCGCCAGCAATTCATCGCGAATCGGCGGGGGCAGGGTGGACGGGTCGACCGGGAAGGTGCCCGGCAACGGCGGCACGTCCCGCGGCGATCCGGGGCCGCTCACGGGCGTGGGCGGCGCAGGCGGCAACGGAGGCGGGGCCGACGACGGCAGCGGCGGCGGGATTCGGGAATCGGACATGATCTGCGCGCTTCCTGCGTCTTACAGGCCCAGCGCCTTGGCCTTGAGCTTGTCGTAGTCGTCCTGGGTGATCAGGCCCAGATCGAGCATTTCCTTGGCCTTCTTCAGCTTGGCCACGGGGTCGTCCGCCGCCGGGGCCGCAGGGGTCGCCGGCTGCTGCAGGTTGCCGGCACCGAACATGCCCGAGGCCATGCCTACGCCCACCAGCCCGGCCGCACCGCCGTTCTCGCCGGCCGACTGGATACCCTGGGCCACGCTGGCCTGCAGGTTCGAGTTGCCGCGCGAACCGGCCAGCGCATCGGCGCGCTGCACGGTCTTGAGCAGTTCGCGGGTGTTGGCGTCGTATTCGATCGACACGATCGCGGTCTTGACGATGGCCAGGCCGCGATCGGACTTCCACTGGTAGCCCTGTTCGACGGCAGCGGACAGGCTCTGCGCGAAGCCAAGCGAATCCTGCTGCAGCTTGGTGATGCGATTGCCCTTGCCCGGATCGTTGGTGTACAGGCTGAAGGCCGGTGCGAGCGAGCCCACCACTTCATTGAACAGCTGGCTGGCCGCCGCGTTGTCCAGATCGGTGAAGTCGAACACCTGGCCCGGCTGCAGGTAGCTGGCCGGCACGAAATTCTTCACGAACAGGATCGGGTCGACGATCTTCAGCGTGTACGAGCCGCGCGTCAGCGCGCCGACCTGCGTACCCAGGAAGCCGTCGTCCCAGTAGATTTCCGACTGGGTGCCGAAACGGTTGTCCGGCAGCTCCTTGAGCGAGACGAAGAACGCCGCCTGCTGCGAGCCCGGCTGGCCGCCGAACTTGAAGCGCTCCCAGCTCTGCTTGATCAGCGGGCCGACCAGCCCGTCGCCGGCGAAGATCGACTGCGAGTTGGCGTCGTCCGAGCGCCATTCATAGCCACCCGGTTCGGCAACGAAACCGGTCACCGCGCCGTCCTGGAACAGCAGCAGGCCGTAGCCTTCGGGCACGACGATCTTCGAGCCATTGGTGATGATGTTCGACGACGCGCTGGTGTTCGAGCCGCGCCCGGCATTGGTACCGCGCGGCACCGCGGCAAACAGCGCTGCCGTCGACGGCAGGCCGGCCGGCACGGTGAAGAAATCCTTCCACTGGTCGGCCAGAACACCGCCAACCGCACCCTTCACCGCCTGTACCAGACCCATGACCAACTCCCTGTATTCCGAGGACGGGCGGGGTGCCCGTCGTGCTGGAGCGACTATATCAGCAGCTGGGGAGGGGAAAGGGAGCGGGCCACGGCGCATGGCCCGCCCGGACGCCTCGCAGCGATGATTGACGCCGCCCGGGCAAAGGGGCAGCATCGCGATCGACCAAAGAGGGTCGAACCCACGGGCACTGAACGT
>NZ_JBFULB010000197.1:0-7222 GCF_056400545.1 Stenotrophomonas sp. P5_A8
CTGGCCGGCTACCTCTAGAACAATGACGGTCCTGCCGGGTTGCCGGCCAGCGGCCGGCACTACGGTCGGGCGCGCAGCAGCGCCAGGCCGAAGCCGATGAAGATGGTGCCGACGACGCGGTCGAACACCTTGCGCAGGCCCGGGCGTGCCAGATAACTGGCCAGGCCCCGCCCACCGGCGGCGTACACCGCGTACCAGAACATCTCCATCAGCGCGAAGGTGCCCACCAGGACCACGAACTGCGGCAGCTGCGGCTGGGTCAGGTCGACGAACTGCGGCAGGAACGCCGAGGCGAACAACAACAGCTTGGGGTTGCTGATGCCGATGATGAAGCCATCGCGGAACAGGATGCGCCGCTTGCTCGGCGTGATCGCCGCGGTGCTGCCAACATCGATCGGCGCGTCACCGCCGCGCCAGGCCTTGATGCCCAGATAAACCAGGTAGGCCACGCCGGCATAGCGCAGCACGTCGAACACCATCGGCGAGGCCTTGAGTACCGCGCCCAGCCCGGCGGCGGAAATCGACAGCGCCAGCACCAGTGCGCTCAGGCACCCGGCCATGGCCGCGATGCTGCGGCGGAAGCCCACGCGCACGCTGCGGGTCATCACGTGCAGCATGTTGGGCCCCGGGGTGCCGCACAGGACGAATACGGTGACGGCGAAGATCCACCAGGTATGCAGGTTCATGGCAACAGTCATTGGAAAGGGTGGTGCCGGCCGCTGACCGGCTCGGCCATGATGCCTGACGGATAAAGCAGCAGCACGGCAAACATGCGCAATGGCCGGTGTGTGCAACGCATTTGTCTGCCCTTCAACGCAGCCGGGCATGGCCCGGCTCTACCGGATGGACGAACCGGGGCGCCGTGATGGCGCCCCGGTGGCATCACACGTACATCAACCGGCGATCAGAACCGCAGATCCGCGCGCATGTACCAGTAGCGCCCACGCGGGATGTCGTAGGTGGATGCGTCGTAGCCGTTGAGCGAGCACGACAGGCAGATTGGCGGGTCCTTGTCGAACACGTTGTTCAAGCCGGCGCTGAGCTGCAGGCCCTTCATCCAGTCCACCTTGTAGCCCACCTGCAGGTCATGGAAGGTGGTGGCATCAAGCGTGTTGGTGCCTTCCTGCTGGTTGCTGCACACCGGGAACGCCACGGCGTCGCCGCAGTCTTCGGTGAGCTCGGAAATGTGCCGCACGGTCCAGGACGCGCTCCAGTTGGCCAGGGCCCAGCTCAGCGTCGCGTTGCTGGTCCACTCCGGGATCGAACTGTCGGCCACTTCCACGCCCGGTTTCTGCGGCTGCCGCTGGCCCGCCGCACCCAGCGCTTCATAGCGCCCCACGAAGGTGTTCTGCCAGCCCAGCTTGAACTGGCCGACGTCGCTCTGCGGGAACGTCCAGAACAGGTCCACGTCCCAGCCGTCGGTCTTGATCGAGCCCAGGTTGGTGAGCCGGTTGTTGAAGCTGCTCACCGCACCGGTGGACGCGCGGCTGATGCCCTCGCAGTAGACCGGGTCCAGGGTTTCCACGCACAGGTCCAACTGGGTCTGCGCGTTGATGGCCTGGATGGCGCCTTCGATGGTGTGGCGGTAGAACGTCACTTCCACGTCGAAACGCTCCGACCACGACGCATCGTTGCCGAACCACGGGCTCCACACGAACCCGGCACTGAAGCTGCGCGAGCGTTCCGGGTCCAGTTCGGCGTTGCCGCCGGTGGTGACCGAGATCTGCGAGTTGGCCTGTTGGAAGCCGGTCGGTACGCCGAGCGCGGCGCAGTTGGCCGGATTGCCACGCGGTGCGGTACCGCCCAGGCCGATCGAGCACGGGTCGAACAACTGCAGGTCGGCACGCGCCGCCGAGCCATACAGCTCACCGATGGACGGTGCGCGGAAGCCTTCGGCGTAGCTGGTACGCAGCACGAAGTCATTGGTCACCTGCCAGCGCAGGCCGTACTTGGGGGTGAACTCGCCGCCGAAGGTGGAGTAGTCCGAGTAGCGCCCGGCCAGGCTCAGGTCGAGCTTCTCGCCGATCGCGCTCTTGGCGAAGATCGGCACGCTCAGCTCCAGGTACGCTTCATTGACGTCGTAGGAACCGGAGGTGGGCAGCGACGGCACGCCGTTGTAATGGCCGATCACGGTGAGCGGATCAGGATCGTAGCGGCCCTCGTACTTGCGGTATTCGTAGCCGGTGGCGAACGACACCGGGCCGGCCGGCAGGGTGAACAGGTCACTGCTCAGGTTGGCGGTGAACAGGCTCAACTCGTTCTGGCTGCGGTCGCGCACCACCGGCTGGATCCAGTCCAGCATCGCCGGGGTGATCGACCCGGCGCCCCCGAAGATGTTCAACGGCACGCAGCCGGGCGTGGCCGCGCATACCGCCGGGTCGCCCAGGGCCATGTTCACTTTGAAGATGTCATAGCTGCCGTAGTTGGTCTGCTCGGCCTTGTTCTTGCTGTACATGCCGTTGACGTCCCAGAACCAGCTGCGGCTGCCGGCCTCGAACTGGCCCACCAGGCCGGTGGCGAAGTACTGGGTGTTGACCTCCTGCTCGAAGATGCGCGCACCGCCCTCCACCGGGCGCCGGCCGATCAGGCTCATGTTGCCCGAGGACACCAGGTCGAACCCGAACGGGTTGTACGGGTTGAGCGCGGACACCACGATGTTGTCGGCCAGCGGGTTGCCGGTGGCGCCATCGGGGCCGAAGAACAGCGGCTCGGGGCCGGCCTGGTTGGTCGATTCGCGGCGGTTGCCCAGCGCCTTGATGTACCACTGGATGTTGTCGGTGATGTCGAAACGGAACTGGCCGAAAATGCCCTTACGTTCCGACGGCGTCAGCACCATGTTGTATTCGGCGAAGTTGAAGCGGTCGGCCGAGGTGAAGCAGTGGTAGTCGTCGGTGCGGCTGCAACCGGCACTGCCGTCGTAGCGTGGGTTGCTTGCCCCGGTGTTGGGCACGATGTCCTGCTCGGCCCCGGTGTTGGGGTCGACGAAGGCGAAGCGGCCCTGCGGAATGCCACCGCTGCCGAAGGCCAGCCCGGTGCCCGGGATCGGGAAGCGCGACTGCTCGCGGTCGCGCGCGTACACCGGGTCCTGCTTGGTCCAGCTGGCGCCCAGGAACAGGGTGTAGCGGTCGCCGCTGGTGCCCCAGGCCAGGTCCACGCCCTTCTGGGTGCCATCGCCCTTGCTGTACTCGCCGTAGTTCAGCGTGACCTGGCCGCCATCGAATTCGCGCCGGGTGATGATGTTGACCACGCCGGCGATGGCGTCGGAGCCGTACAACGACGACGCGCCGTCTTCGAGCACTTCGATGCGCTCGACGATCGCCAGCGGAATGGTATTGAGATCGGTGGCCGCGCCCACGCCGGAGGCCGAGGATTCGTTGACCCAGCGGATGCCGTCCACCAGCACCAGCACGCGCTTGGCCCCCAGGTGGCGCAGATCGACCTGGGCCGAACCGGCGCCCACGCCGCTGCCGTCAGGCGGGAAGCCGAAGTTGCCGGAGGAATTGAATTTGGCGTTCAACGCCGACCCGGACCCGGTGAGCTGCTGCAGCACTTCACCAATGGAGTTCATGCCGGTGCGTTCGATCTCGGCGCGGGTCAGGGTCTGGATCGGTACCTGGCCTTCCACTTCGGCGCGCTTGATGCGGCTGCCGGTCACCTCGACGCGGTCCAGCTCGGTGGTGGTTCGGGGCGTTTCCTGCGCGCCGGCCAGCGCGGGCACGGCCAACAACAGACACAGCGATACAGCGACCGCCAAGGGGCGGTAGTGCAGGTCGTTCATTCGCTCTCTCCACAAAGGAATGTTGGTCTGGGCTGCCGCACCCCCCTGCATGGCGGCAACGTCTCCTTTGTAAACAAACGGTAAACGGGCCGACGTGATGGACGACACTATTTCACGCGGATGCGACAAATCCGAACAGGCAACAAGCCCGCCCTGCAAGGCTTTTCGGGAGGCCGTCGTCGCGACGTACCCCGCAACGAGGCATGGTCTGGAACGGACGCAACACGCATCAGCGCGCGTGCACGCCACTCAGTCGTCCGCGTCGATCCCCAGGCCCGACATCAGCCCGGCGTTGTCCACGGCAACCATCACCTCGGACAGGGCCTGGTAGTCGGTGTCACCGGTGGTGCGCAGCCGCACGGTCGGGCGCTGCTGCGCCGGCAGGGTAGAAAAGACCTGCAGTTGCGCTGCCACTGCGCCCAACGGCAGCGGGACGCCGTTCCAGCGCAGGTGATTGGCCGCGTCCAGCGACAGTTCGATCGGGAGCGGACGCGGTGCATACGCCTCCGGACCGCACCATGTGGCCTGTGGCAATGGGAGGACCAACGGCCGCTGCAGCATCGGGAACGTGGCCACGACCACCACCAGCACCTCCAACATCACATCCACCAACGGCGTGAGGTTGGGCATGGCGATGGGGCCGCCGGGCCTGTTACCTGGAAAAACCATCCGCTGCATCCTGCACCAAGCTGGATTGCCCGTCGTGCCATGAAAGCGTGGCCCGTCCGCACGGACAGGCCACGACCGTGGTCAGGGACGCACGAAGGCGATGCGCTCCAGGTGCGCGTTGCTGGCAGCCGCCAGCACCTTGGCCATCACCTCATACTCGGCGTCAGGGTCGGTGGCGATACGCAGCTCCGGCAGGTTGCCGGCGTGTGCCTGTGCCTGGTCCTGCATGCGTGCCTGCAGGGAGGCGACCGGCACCCCCTGCCCGTTCCAGGTGACCTGGTTGGACGCATCCACGCGCAGCTCGATCGGCGCCGGTGGCTCGGTGGGCGGCACCACGCTGGTGGTGCGTTGCGGCAAGTTGACCGGAATGGGCAAGGACACCATCGGGGCGGTCACGATGAAGATGATCAACAACACCAGCATTACATCGACCAACGGGGTGACGTTGATCTCGGCCAGTGGTCCAGACGTAGCGGCTGCGCGGAATGCCATGCTCTGTCTCTCCCAGGAGCGGGCTGCCCCATGGCCGACACTACGCCGGGCGCGGCCGGTCTTCATGGCCCTGTGCGGCCCTCGTTCATGATCGAGTCGGCTTGCCCTCACCGCCCTTCACCGTGCGCCGTTATGCTCTCGGCCATGACTCGACTTCCCCTGTATTTCCTCAGCGCCTCCGTCCTGCTGGCCTGTTCCGGCGTCAGCCCGGTGGCCGACGCCCAGAACCTCGACGCGCAACGCGCGCAGGTCAAGGCCGCCATCGACAATGCCGAGCGCGGCCAGTTCGATCCTGCCCAGGCATCGGCATTGAGCAAGCATCCGCTGTACGGCTGGCTGGAGTACGCCAACCTGCGCCGCAACATCGACACCGTCAGCACCGCGCAGGCGCAGGACTTCCTCAAGCGCTACAGCGGCCAGGCCGTGGCCAGCAGCTTCCGCAGCGTGTGGCTGCCGGCGGTGGCGCGCCGCCAGGATTGGCCGACCCTGCTGGCCAACTGGGTCCCGACCGACAACGTCGGCCTGCGTTGCGCCCAGCTCAACGCACGCCAGGCCACCGGCAAGGCCGATGCGCAGTGGACCAGCGAGGCCCAGGCGATCTGGCGCAGCACCGGCAAGTCGCTGCCCGATGCCTGCGATGCGGTGTTCGCGGTACTCGATGCCAAGGGCGGCCTGAGCGCCGAACTGCGCTGGGCGCGGATCGACGCAGCCGCAGACGAACAGCAACCGGCGGTGATGCGCAGTGCCGCGCGCGGCCTGCCCGCCGCCGACCTGGCCTTGGCCAACACCTATGCCGCCTTCGTCGACAAGCCCAACGCCAGCGCGCTGAACTGGCCGCGCAACGAACGCAGCCGGCGCATCGCCACCGATGGCCTGGCCAAGCTGGCCAAGGCCGACCCGGGCGCCACCGAGCAGCAACTGCCGCAGTACGCCAGTGCGCTGCAGCTCAGTGCCGGCCAGCAGGCCCAGGTGCTGTACCAGGTCGCGCTGTGGACGGTGGCCTCGTATGGTCCCGAATCGGYGCGACGCCTGAATGCCGTGCCCGATTCGGCCTATGACGAGCGCCTGCACGAGTGGCGCGCGCGCGAGGCCATGTCGCGCGGCGACTGGCCGCAGGCGCTGGCGGCGATCCGCAAGATGGGCCCGGCCCAGCGCAGCGATTCGCGCTGGCGCTATTTCGAGGCGCGCATGCTGGAGAAGACTGGCAAGCGCGGCGAGGCCCAGCCGCTGTATCGCGACGCGGCCCGCGCGGCGACTTTCCACGGCTTCCTCGCTGCCGACCAGCTCGGCCAGTCCACCTACACGCTGTGCCCGTGGGAACCCAATGACAGCGCGCAGGCGCAGGCAGCGGTCGCGCGYGATCCAGCGATCATCCGCGCGATGGAGCTGTTCAAGATCGAGCGCGCCGGCTGGGCCGTGGCCGAATGGAACGACGCGTTGAGCCGCTACGACACCACCCAGCGCCGCATCGCGGTGGAAGTGGCGCGCGACAACGGTTGGTTCGACCGCGCGGTGTTCTCGCTCGGCAAGACCCCGGACGAGCAACGCCTGTATTCGCTGCGCTTCCCGCTGCACCACGATGATGCGATCCGCCGCGAATCGGCACGCAATGCAATCGACCCGGCCTGGGTGGCGGCCGAGATCCGCGCCGAGAGCATCTTCAATCCGAAGGCGCGCTCGCCGGCCAACGCCATGGGCCTGATGCAGGTGCTGCCGGCCACCGGCGCCAGCGTGGCCAAGTCGATCGGCCTGGCCAACTACGGCGGCGCGGCCAGCCTGTACGACCCGGACACCAACATCGCCATCGGCACCGCCTACCTGCGCCAGCTGATGAACAAGTACGAAGGCCTGCCCTACATCACCATCGCCGCCTACAACGCCGGCCCGACCCCGACCGCACGCTGGCAGACCCAGCGCCCGGGCTTCGATCCGGACATCTGGATCGAGACCATCAGCTATAAGGAAACCCGCGAGTACGTCGCGCGCATCCTGGCCTTCAGCGTGATCTACGACTGGCGCTTGAACGGCAACGCCCTGCCCGTGACCGACCGCATGAACGGCCGACTGCAGGCCAAGCGCAAGAACTTCGCCTGCGCGGCCAACGCGGACAAGGGCGGCGACTGAGAAACGCGGCCCAAGGTAGCGCCGGCCGCTGGCCGGCTCCCCAGACCGCCCGAACACCCCGGTAGTGCCGGCCGCTGGCCGGCTCCCGACACTGCCCGAAAACCCCGGTAGTGCCGGCCGCTGGCCGGCTCCTGGGAATCTTCGGGCATTGCGAGGAGC
>NZ_JBFULB010000198.1:0-7210 GCF_056400545.1 Stenotrophomonas sp. P5_A8
GCCGGGCTGCCCGGCATCCGCGGCAGCGCGGCCTCGGACACGGTGCTGGCCGAGGCCCATCCCGAGCGCGCCAAGATCGCCGTACTGGCGATCCCGCAGCCGCTGGAAGCTGGTGAGACCCTGGCCAAGCTGCGCGCGTTGAACCCGGGCCTGACCCTGCTGGCCCGCGCGCACAGCGATGCCGAAGTGAAGCACCTGCTCGAGCATGGCGCCGACGGCACGGTCATGGCCGAGCGCGAGCTGGCCTATTCGCTGGCCGAGATGGTGATGGCGACCCCGCCGTACCGCACCTTGGGCAAGCACAGCATCCCGGTGGTGTAGCGGCGCGGATCGCGTGTCCGCGTCGCGTTCGGGCACCGCGCGCAGCCACCCATGGGGTGGCTCTACCTCTGGCGCGCCGATGCGCCACATACCGCCGCACCGATGCGCCACGTATCACCACGTCAACACACCCCCGGTAGAGCCACCCCATGGGTGGCTGCTGTTCATTCCAGCCGCGCGTACCGGCCGTGTGTCCGGTCAGCGCACCGGCACGCAGATGTCCGCCCGCAGGATCGCCTCGGGCACGTCTTCGGGATCGTCCAGGTAGTGGTAGTACAGCGGCGCGTCGCGCAGTGCGTGCCCGCTGTCGGGCAGCCACTGGCGCAGCAGTGCGTCGGTGGCCGCGTCCAATCCGGCGTAGCTGCCCACATGGCGCAGCACGGCATACTCGCCACCGCCCAGGGTCAGCGCACGCAATGGCGCGGGGATGCCGTCAAAGGCGCGGCCAAAGCCCATGCCGCACTCGAACTCGCACGCGTCGGCCGGGACATCGCGATGGTCGTTCAGCGCGATGCCCACCAGCGCCTGCAAGTGGTCGGCCAGGCCCTGTTCCGCAGCCCAGGCATACACCTGCCCGAACGCCTGGTCGAGGTCGTCGAAGGCGCCGCGCGTGCGCAACACCACCACGTCGAACGGCTCCAGCGCAGTCACCTGCACCTGCAGCGGGGTCATGTCGTCGTTGCCGTCACCGGCCGGCAGCGCAAGTCGTTGCTGCCAGTGCGCGCGCAGCGCCGCATCCTCGCGCAGGGCGCTGGGCGTGGCGTCCACGGCCTGCCGGCAGGCGCGGGCCAACGCCTGCGGGCTTTCAAAACCCACCTCCAGCGCTACCTCGGTCACCCGGCTGTCGGCGCGGGCCAGCAACTGCAGCGCGCGCAGCGGGCGAAGGCGGGCCACGGTGCGCCCCGGCGTTTCGCCGGTCAGCGCGCGGTACAGGCGATGGAAATGGAACGGCGACCGGTGCGCGATGGCCGCCAGCGCATCCAGATCGGGCAAGGGCTCGCCGCTCCGCAGGCACTGCTGCAGGTGGGCGATCACACGGTCGATGCCGTGGCGTTGGCGTAACTGAGCAATGCGGCTCATGACGGGCTCCGTGTCGGGTGACGTCCAGCATGCGTCGGTGCCCGCCACGGCGCGTGGCCGATCTTGCGCAGTTGCAGGCCCGTCATCGTCGGTGTCGACCGTTGATCGGCACGCGCAACGAGTCTAGCCCGCGCCGCCGCCCTGCGTGGCCAGCACATGCCCCAAGCCGATAGCGCAGCCTCGGCGGCGTCAAAAACCCCACGGCGGACGGCCCGCACCGGCCGCCGTGGGCCCCACCTCTACGCCTTCGCCAACGCCTGCTGCAGGTCGGCCAGCAGGTCGTCGATATGTTCGATGCCGATCGACAGCCGAACGGTGTCTTCGCTTACACCGGCTTTCTCCAGCTCGGCCGCGTCCAGCTGGCGGTGCGTGGTCGAGGCCGGATGGGTGGCCAGCGATTTGGCATCGCCCAGATTCACCAGGCGGGTGAACAACTGCAGCGCATCCAGGAAGCGTGCGCCGGCGGCGCGGCCACCGGGCAGGCCGAAGGTGAGCACGCCTGAGCCGTGGCCGCGCAGGTACTTCTGCACCAGCGCATGCTCAGGATGGTCCGGCAGCGCGGCATAGTTCACCCAGTCCACCTTGGCGTGGTCGCGCAGGAACTGCGCCACCGCCAGCGCGTTGGCGTTGATCCGGTCCATGCGCAGCGCCAGGGTTTCGATGCCCTGCAGGATCAGGAACGAATTGAACGGGGAGATCGCCGCGCCGGTGTTGCGCAGTGGCACCACCCGCGCGCGGCCGATGTAGGCCGCCGGGCCTAGCGCCTCGGTATAGACCACGCCGTGGTAGCTCACGTCCGGCTCGTTGAGCCGGCGGAAGCGCTGCTTGTACTCGGCCCAGGGGAAGCGGCCCGAATCGACGATGGCGCCGCCCAGGCTGGTGCCATGGCCGCCGAGATACTTGGTCAGCGAGTGCACCACGATGTCCGCGCCGAAATCGAACGAGCGCTGCAGGTAAGGGGTGGCCACGGTGTTGTCCACGATCACCGGCACACCGTGCGCGTGGGCGATCTTCGCCACCGCTTCGATATCGGTGATGTTGCCGCGTGGGTTGCCGATCGACTCGACGAAGACGGCCTTGGTGCGGTCGTCGATCAGGGCCGCGAACGCCTCGGGATCGTTGTAGTCGGCAAACCGGGTCTGGATGCCGAACTGCGGCAGGGTATGCGCGAACAGGTTGTAGGTGCCGCCATACAGCGCACTGGAGGAAACGATGTTGTCGCCGGCTTCGGCGATGGTCTGGATCGCGTAGGTGATGGCGGCCTGCCCGGAGGCCAGCGCCAGCGCGCCGATGCCGCCTTCGAGCGCGGCGATGCGCTGCTCCAGCACGTCCGTGGTGGGGTTCATGATGCGGGTGTAGATGTTGCCCGGCACCTTCAGGTCGAACAGGTCCGCGCCGTGCTGGGTGTCATCGAAGGCGTAGGCCACGGTCTGGTAGATCGGCACCGCCACCGCGCGGGTGGTTGGATCGGGCGTGTAGCCGCCGTGGACGGCGATGGTCTCCGTGCGCCACGGTGATGGGGGACTGCCGTGCTCGGACATCTCGTCTCCTCCGGTTGAACGCTGACGATACCGAACAAAAAACCCCCGCCGGGGCGGGGGTTCATGCCAATGCCGCATGGCGTGAGGCCAAACGGCTATCAGGCCGCAGGCACGGGACAGGATCAGCCCTTCACGAACACCAGCTTGCCTTCGGCTGCGTCGACGCGGATCACATCGCCGCTGAGGAACTCGCCGGACAGGATCTTCTGCGCCAGTGGGTTCTCCATCTGCGACTGGATTGCGCGCTTGAGCGGCCGCGCGCCGTAGACCGGATCGAAGCCGACATTGCCCAGCAGTTGGAAGGCGGCGTCGCTGACCTCGATGCGCAGGCCACGTTCGGCCAGGCGCTTTTCCAGGCCCTGCATCTGGATGCGCGCGATCTGCTTGATCTGCACCTTGTCCAGCGGGTGGAACACCACGATGTCGTCCAGGCGGTTGATGAACTCCGGGCGGAAGTGCGCCTGCACCACCCCCATCACCGCGGCCTTCATCTGCGTGTAGGCCTCCGGGCTGTCATCGCTGCTCATGTCCTGGATCTGGTGCGAGCCCAGGTTGGAGGTCATCACGATGACGGTGTTGCGGAAGTCCACGGTGCGGCCCTGGCCGTCGGTGAGGCGGCCATCGTCGAGCACCTGCAGCAGGATGTTGAACACATCCGGATGCGCCTTCTCCACCTCGTCCAGCAGGATCAGCGAATACGGACGACGACGCACCGCCTCGGTGAGGTAGCCGCCCTCTTCGTAGCCGACATACCCCGGGGGCGCACCGATCAGGCGGGCCACGCTGTGCTTCTCCATGAACTCGCTCATGTCGATGCGGATCATCGCGTCGGTGCTGTCGAACAGGAACTCGGCCAGCGCCTTGCACAGCTCGGTCTTGCCGACGCCGGTGGGGCCCAGGAACAGGAACGAGCCGCTCGGGCGATCCGGATCGGACAAGCCGGCACGCGAGCGACGCACGGCATCGGACACCACCTTGATCGCCTCTTCCTGGCCGACCACGCGGTCATGCAGCATGTCTTCCATGCGCAGCAGCTTGTCGCGCTCGCCTTCGAGCATGCGGTTGACCGGGATACCGGTCCAGCGCGAGACCACCTCGGCGATCTCCTCGGCGGTGACCCGGTCCTGGACCAGCTTGAACTCGGTGGTTTCCACTTCCTGCGCGGCGGCCAGCTGCTTTTCCAGCTGCGGCAACTGCCCGTACTGGATTTCGCTCATGCGGCCGAAATCCTGCCGGCGCTGGGCCGATTCCAGCTCCAGCTTGGCGTGCTCGATCTGCTCTTTGATCTTGGTGGCGCCCTGCAGCGTGGCCTTTTCCGACTTCCAGATTTCATTGAGGTCGGAGAACTCGCGCTCCAGCGCATCGATATCGCTTTCCAGATCGGCCAGGCGCTGCCGCGAGGCCTCGTCCTTTTCCTTCTTGAGCATTTCGCGCTGGATCTTCAACTGGATCACGCGACGCTCCAGGCGATCCAGTTCCTCCGGCTTGGAGTCGATCTCCATGCGGATGCGCGAGGCCGCCTCGTCCATCAGGTCGATGGCCTTGTCCGGCAGCTGACGGTCGGCGATGTAGCGGTGCGACAACGTGGCGGCGGCGACGATCGCCGGGTCGGTGATCTCCACGCCATGGTGCACGGCATACTTTTCCTTCAACCCACGCAGGATCGCGATGGTGTCCTCCACGCTGGGCTCGCCCACCAGCACCTTCTGGAAGCGGCGCTCCAGCGCGGCATCCTTCTCGATGTACTTGCGGTACTCATCCAGGGTGGTGGCGCCCACGCAATGCAGCTCGCCACGCGCCAGCGCAGGCTTGAGCATGTTGCCGGCATCCATCGCGCCATCGGCCTTGCCCGCGCCGACCATGGTGTGCAGCTCATCGATGAACAGGATCACCTGCCCTTCGCTCTTGGCCAGGTCGTTGAGCACAGCCTTGAGGCGTTCTTCGAATTCACCACGGAACTTGGCACCGGCAATCAGCGCGCCCATGTCCAGCGACAGCACGCGCTTGCCGCGCAGGCCTTCGGGCACTTCGTCATTGATGATGCGCTGGGCCAGGCCCTCGACAATGGCCGTCTTGCCCACGCCGGGTTCGCCGATCAGCACCGGGTTGTTCTTGGTCCGGCGCTGCAGCACCTGGATGGTGCGGCGGATCTCTTCGTCACGGCCGATCACCGGGTCCAGCTTGCCGCTCTCGGCGCGCGCGGTCAGGTCGATGGTGTACTTTTCCAGCGCCTGGCGCTGTTCTTCGGCGTTCTCCGACTGCACGCTCTCGCCGCCGCGGATCTTGTCGATCGCCGCGTCGATGCGGGTCTTGTCGGCACCGGCGGCGCGCAGCGCCATGCCCAGCGTGCCGCTGTCGTCCAGCGCGGCCAGCACGAACCACTCGCTGGCGATGAAGGCATCGCCATGCTGCTGGGCCAGCTTGTCGGTGTTGTTGAGCAGGCGGTTGAGGTCGTTGCCGATGGACAGGTTGCCTTCCTGCCCGGAGACCTTCGGCAGCGCATCGAGCGCATCGTTGAGGCGTTCACGCAGCACCGGCACGTTGACCCCGGCCTGGGAAAGCAGCGGGCGCGTGCTGCCGCCCTGCTGGTCCAGCAGCGCCGTGAATACGTGCACCGGTTCGATGATGTTGTGGTCGCGGCCCACGGCCAGCGACTGCGCGTCAGCCAGCGCCTGCTGGAAACGCGAGGTGAGCTTGTCCATCCGCATGGGGAGTTCCTCTTTCGTGTAATGGCCAGCCTGGCTGGCAGATGTAACGGATATGCGGTTGTCGCGCAGTGATTCAAGACACTCCGGGCTGGCAATACAGCGCTCGCACCTCAATATATGCGAATACGTATCATTACTATTCAGCATTCGGCGTTGCCTGGTGTGGCTTTTAGAGTGATTCCCATGCAGCCACGACACGAGATCGTCGGCACGCTGTCCCGTTACCCTCGCCGCCGCAGGGCTGGCTGGGGGGTCGCGTGGCCTGCCGGGAAACCGCTGCCGACGTCACCAGGACACCGTCGCCCGCCTGCTGCACGACCGTGACCTGTCGGCCCTGCACGCGCCGCGGGCGTTGCTGGCCAYGGTAGCGCGCGGGCTGGCGGCCAACGGGTTCTGGCGCCAGGCCCTGGTGCCTGACGTGCTTCAGCAGCTGGATGCAATGCGCGACGGCCTGCCGGCGCTGGCGCGCCGCATGCTCGTTCTGGCCAGTTCGACGGCCTGCGTTACGACGCCCTCAGCGACCGTCCTTGTCCCCCGTCAAGCGCCGCACGAAACGCGCCCTGCTTTGCTGCCTGCCGCCAACGCGCCGCCCTTCCCACCTCCGGACCGGCGGCAGCGCCCGCCATCAGCCGCGGCTGATTGCCGCGCGGATCGCCCGCAGCTGCTGTTTCACTGCGTGTGACTGCGCGGCGTCCATGCGCAGCAGCAGCTTCTGTCCCACCGAGCGTGCCTGCAGGGCGGGATCGACAAAGCGATAGCGGCCGCGCTCATCGCGCGTCACCGACAACGGGCGCGGCGGCTCCGGTGTCTGCAGCAGGTGGTCGATCACCGCCACCAACCGGTCGTTGAAGTACGCGTTGGGCTGCCCCAGTTCTGCATACGCCTGCTGAAGCAACGGGTAGACGCGCACATAGGCCTTGCCCGCCGCCGCCGCATCCAGCGCGGTAAAGGCCTTCACGTAGGGGGCGTAGCGCGCGGCGTTGGTCGCCGCGATGTGCATCGTGCCATCCCCCGTCTCGACCTGCAGGCTGCCGGGCAACGCACGTACCGCCATCGCGGGCGTTGGCACGCTGGGCTTGTCGAGGTTGTCGATATGGGTGACCACGCGCTGGATCAGATGATYGCGCAACAGCAGTACCAGTGCGCCGTCGCCGTTGAACAGCGACGACAGTGCGTCGAACACCGGCCCATCGCTGTCGGCCAGGGAGGGCAGTGCCGGATCGGCCRCATCCCGGGGATCGACCGGATGCTGGATGGGAGGCGGCGCTGGCGCCGCAGGTGATGCAGGAACGGGCGATATCTTCGTATCCGTACCCTGTTGTGCTGCCGGCGCCTGCACGGGCACCTTTATGTCATCGACAAGACCGCGCAGGGTGTCGCTGAACAACCACGTTCCCGCACCGCCGATCACCACCACACCCAACACCCACGGCCAGATCGCCTTTCCACTCTTCTGCATGTTGCCGTACCTCGCGTTGCACGTGCCTGGACACCGTATGACCCCCGCCATCGGGCGGGGTTCCCTGCGCACCTGCACGACCGCAGGATGCGCGTTGACAC
>NZ_JBFULB010000199.1:0-7194 GCF_056400545.1 Stenotrophomonas sp. P5_A8
GGCACCGGCGGGGAAGGGCATACCTATCCCGGCGCCACGGTGCCGTTCGGCATGGTCCAGCTCAGTCCGGACACCCGCATCCAGCCGCGCGAAAAGGCCTACGGCTGGGCAGCCGGTTATCGCCATGACGACAGCAGCATCGTCGGCTTCTCGCACACGCATTTCTCCGGCAGCGGCCATTCGGACCTGGGCGACGTGCTGGTGATGCCGTTCACCGGCGATCCGGGGCTGGAGCGCGGTGACCCGGACACGCCAAAAAGTGGCTATGCCTCGCGCTTCCACCATGACAATGAGAAGGCCGAGCCGGGTTACTACGCGGTCACGCTGGACGACTACAAGGTACGCGCCGAGCTCACTACCAGCGCGCGCMCCGGCGTACACCGTTACACCTATCCAAAGGGCGAGAAGGCGCGCGTGCTGCTCGACCTGCGCACCAGCCTGTATGACTATCCGGGCAAGATCCTGTGGTCGCGGCTGCGCCTGCAGCCCGATGGCACGGTCACCGGCTTCCGCGAAACCCGCGGTTGGGCGCCGGGCCGGCAGCTGTATTTCGCGATGCGTTTCTCGCGCCCGCTGACCGGCCACGCCTTGCACAACACCGAAACCGACATTGCCTACAAGGGCTTCCCGCCGCCGGGCCAGAACGATCCCACCCAGCGCCCGCAGATCGAGGGGCGGCAGCTGCTGGGGACGTTCGATTTCGGCACGCTGGATGCCCCGCTGGTGGTCACCGTGGCCATCTCCTCGGTGAGCGAGCAGGGCGCGATCGCCAACCTGGACGCCGAAGCGAAAGACCAGAACTTCGACCGCGTGCGCGCCGAAGCGAAGCAGCAGTGGCGCCAGGCGTTGTCCGCGGTGGAGATCGAGGCGCCCGTGCATGACCTGCGCAGCGCCTACACCGCGCTGTACCACAGCATGCTGGGCCCAACCCTGTTCATGGATGCCGATGGCCAGTACCGCGGTTCGGACAATGCCGTGCACCGCGCCGAGGGCTACACCAACTACTCCACGTTCTCGTTGTGGGACACCTACCGTGCGCTGCATCCGTTGCTGACCCTGGTGCAGCCGGAAAAGCGCAACAGTGATTTCATCAATTCGCTGATCGTCCACCAGCAGCACAGTGCGTACGGCATGCTGCCGGTGTGGGCGTTCCACGGCCAGGAGACGTGGTGCATGATCGGTTACCACGCCGTGCCGGTGATCGCCGATGCCTACCTCAAGGGCATTCGCGGTTTCGATGCGGACAAGGCGCTGGATGCCATGGTGGCCACCGCCAACTACGGCCCGTATGACGGCATCGCGCAGTACCGCGAACTGGGCTGGGTGCCGATCGACGAGGAAGGCGAAGCGGCGAGCAAGACGCTCGAATACGCCTTCGACGACTGGACCATCGCACGCATGGCCGAAGCGATGGGCCGCAAGGACGTGCAGGCCACCTTCGACAAGCGCGCCGGCAACTGGCGCCATGCCTATGACGCCGGCACCGGCTTCATGCGCGCACGCAAGCGCGATGGCAGCTTCCGCGAGCCCTTCGATCCATCGGCCAGCGGGTACGGCACCGACTACACCGAAGGCAACGCCTGGCAGTACTCGTGGTATGTGCCGCAGGACGTGGCCGGGCTGGCGCAGGCCCATGGTGGCAGCGACACGCTTCTGGCGCGCCTGGACCAGGTGTTCGAGGCCAAGGTCGACCCGTCGATCTTCGAGCATATGGAAGACATTACCGGCCTGATCGGCTGGTACGCGCACGGCAATGAGCCCAGCCACCACGTGGCCTAYCTGTACGCGCATGCCGGTCAGCCGTGGCGCACGCAGGCCCGCCTGAAGCAGATCATGGACACCCAGTACGCCGACCGTCCCGATGGCCTGGCCGGGAATGACGACCTGGGCCAGATGTCGGCCTGGTACGTGTTCACCGCGCTGGGCTTCTATCCGGTGGCGCCGGGCAGTGGCGAGTACATCATCGGCCGCCCGTTCGTGCCCAAGGCCACGTTGAACCTGCCCAACGGCAAGCAGTTCCGCATCGTTACGCAGGGGATGGACAAGGGGCACCAGTACGTGGGCTCGGTTACCCTCAACGGGCAGCCGCTGCAGCGCACCTTCCTGCGCCATGCGGAGATCCTGGCCGGCGGCGAGCTGCGCTTCACCCYGCAGGCCGAACCGAACAAGGCGTGGCCGGGGCAGGGCGCGCAGGCGCCGTACTCGATGTCGCGCTGAGCATTGGGCGAAACCCGTCAACCCTTGCAGGGCAAGGGCTGTCCCGACGTGGGACAGCCGGGTCGGGCCAAAATGGGATTTATGTCCAATTTGGCCAAAAGGCGTATGATGGCCCCATATCCCGCGCTGGAGCCTGCCATGACGTTGCCCCTGGATCTGCCCGGCCTTGAAAAGGCTACTGCATCATCGGTAAAGACCCGTGGCTGGCCGAGCCTGATGCGCACTGTGCGTGAAAAGCAGGCGCTGGTGATTACCAACCACAACCACCCCGAAGCGGTGATCGTCGATATCAAGGCCTACCAGGAACTGCTGGCCAAGGCCGCCGGCGCCGGTGGCGACGCGCGCGGCGGTGAGCTGGAACGCCTGCGTGCGCAGTTCGATACGCAGTTGGCCGGGCTCAACCGCGACGGCGGGCTTGGCAAGGTGCTGGGCAAGCCGATCCATCGCGGCAAGATCACCCCCGGCAAGTCGCTCTGACCGGTGGGGCGGATCCTGGTGCTGGCCGGCGTCAACGGCGCCGGCAAAAGCTCGCTATTGGGCATGTTGCTGGAGGCGAAGGGGCTGTCCTGGTACAACCCCGACGCGTTCACCCGCGCCCTGGTCGAGGCCGGCTGGGTGGAGGCCGAGGCCAACGCAATGGCCTGGCACGAAGGCACGCGGCGGCTGCGCCAGGCCATGCTCGATGGCAGCGATTTCGCCTTCGAAAGCACGCTCGGCGGCAATACCATCCCACGCCTGCTGCGTGAGGCCTGCGCCTCGCACGAGGTCGCGATCTGGTTCTGCGGCCTGGACAGCGTGGCCCTGCATATCGAGCGCGTGGCGGCCCGGGTGAGCCGCGGTGGCCACGACATTCCGCAGGACAAAATCCACGCCCGCTACGATGCCTCCCGCGAAAACCTGATCGAGCTGCTCCCGTACCTGGCCGAGGTGCATGTCTACGACAACAGCGCCCCGCTGGACGAACAGGGCCGCGCCGACCCGCGGCCCTTGCTGCAACTGGACCGCACTGGCCTGCATTACCCGGTTTCGGTCGCCGAACTGCTGCACACCCCGGACTGGGCCAAGCCGATCGTGATGCGGGCGATGGAGCTGCACGCCGGCGCTGCCTGACGCTGCGGCGGGCGGCGGTGCACACGCGGCACACACATCCGTATGCGCGGTGCTTACATCCACCTGCCTACCTTGGACCTCGGGCGCAATGGCGACCCGTTTTCCCAAGGAGTCCACGATGCAGCAGCACATTCCCGCAGGCACCCTCGTCGTCGTCGCAGACGGCGGCTCGGCCCGTGTGTTCACCAATGTCRGCGATGGCCGCACCCTGCAGCTCAAGCAGCACGATGAGCTGAAGGTCCAGGACATCAGCGCGCAGGGTGTCTCCGGCCAGGGACCGTCGGGCTCGATGCCGCAGGACATGAGCATCTCGCAGATGAACGAGGCTACCTTCGCCAAGCAGTTGGCCGGGCAGTTGAACGAGGACGCCCTCAACAACCGCTATGCCCACCTGGTGCTGATCGCCGATCCGCAGACGCTGGGGCGGATCCGCCCGCAGCTGCACAAGGAGGTCCAGTCGCGGTTGCTCGCCGATCTGGCCAAGGATCTCACCAACGCCCCGCTCGAAGACATTCAACGGGCGCTTGAGCAGGCGCGATGAGCTACAGCCGCGACTACGCCAGCCAGGAGCCGTCACGCGCCGAGATCGATGCGGGCACCGGCTGGCAGCTGGTTGAGTTCGGTGCCCCGTGGTGCCCGCATTGCAGTGCCGCCCAGTTGGCCCTCAAGGACTGGCTGGATGCGCACGAGATGCCGCATTTGAAGATCGAAGACGGTAAAGGGCGGCCTGCGGGCCGCTCGTTCAAGGTCACGCTGTGGCCGACCGTGATCCTGCTGCGTGATGGGCAGGAAGTGGCACGGGTGGTGCGACCGCGTGGCGATAACGATCTGGCCGTGTTCGATCACGCGCTGCAGGGCTAGAATCCCGGCGTTGGTTGTTTGCCGGGATCTGCGCGTGCCTTACCGAAAAAAGCACATCACCGCCGTCGATGGGCAAGGCCGCAGCATGCCGTTCGCGCCGGATGCGCCGGTGCTGTGCCGCGCGCGCGACTACACGCCGGGCACGGTGATTCCGCTTCACCACCATCCCGACCGCCATCAACTGGTGTACGCCGAGACCGGCGTGCTGGTGGTGCAGGCGGGCACCGGGCGCTGGGTGGTGCCGAGCACGCGCGCGATCTGGATGCCGGCCGGCATGGGGCACAAGGTGAGCTGCATCGGCGCGGTCGGCATGCGCAGCCTGTACATCCTGCCGTCGGCCATGGCACATGCGCCAGACACCGCGTCGACCGTATCGGTCACGCCGCTGTTGGCGGCCTTGATCCGCGCCGCCGTCGAGGTGCAGCCGCCGTATCGGCAGGACTCCCGCGACGGTCGGGTCATGCAGCTGATCCTGGACGAACTGGAGACGCTGCCGGTGTTGCCGCTGCACCTGCCGCAACCGCTGGATCCACGACTGCAGGCCATCGCGCGCCGGCTCGAATCCGCCCCGGATGATCCCTCCACGCTGCAGGACTGGGCGCGTCGGCTTTCGGTGGACGTCAAGACGATCCAACGCTTGTGTGCGCGCGAAGTGGGCATGACCTTCGGCCAATGGCGGCAGCAGGCGCGGTTGCTGCGCGCCCTGGAGCGTCTGGCGCACGGCGACAAGATCATCGATGTGGCGCTGTCGCTGGGGTATGCCAGCCCCAGCGCGTTCACCGCGATGTTCAAGAAGCGCTTCGGGCAACGGCCGAGCCAGTTCTTCCAGTAGCGCCGCGCACCTGCCGCGCGTAGCGTCGCGTCAGTGCGGCCTGGTTTTGGGCAGGAACGCCGTTGCCAGGCCCAGCAGGGGCAGGTACGAGGTGAAGTGGTAGACCCACACGATGCCGTGGATGTCGGCCAGCTTGCCCAGGCCCGCCGCGCCGATGCCGCCGATCCCGAACATCAGGCCGAACATCAGCCCCGATACCATGCCGACGCGGCCGGGTACCGCTTCCTGCGCATACACCACCAGCGCGGCGAAGGCCGAGGACATCACCAGGCCGACCGCGATCGCCAGCACCGCCGTGCCCATCAGGTTGGCGTAGGGCAGGGCGAGTGCGAACGGCGCCACGCCGAGGAACGAAATCCAGATCACCGCCTTGCGCCCGATCCGGTCGCCGACCGGGCCGCCGATGAAGGTGCCCAGCGCGATCGAGGCCAGGAAGATGAAGAGATACATCTGACTCTGCTGCACGCTCAGGTGGAAGCGCTCGATCAGGTAGAAGGTGAAGAAGTTGGTGAACGAGGCGATGTAGACGAACTTGGCGAACATCAGCACCGAGATCACCACAATGGCCTGCACCACTTTGCCGCGGCTGAGGCCGGTGCCGTGGCTGCGCGCCAGGCTGCTCATCTTGGCCTGGCCATGGCGCACGGTCCAGCCGGTCAGCCGGAACAGCACGAAGATGGCGACGGCGGCGATCAGCATGAACCAGCCAATGGCGCGTTGCCCGTGCGGAATGACCACCGCGGCGGCGAGCAGGGGGCCGATCGCCGAGCCGGTGTTGCCGCCGACCTGGAACGTGGACTGCGCGGTGCCGAAGCGCCCACCGGAGGCCATCCGTGCCACGCGCGAGGCTTCTGGATGGAACGTGGCCGAGCCCACGCCGACCACTGCGGCGGCCACCAGCAGCATTTCGTAACTGTTGGCCAGGGCCATCATCGCGATGCCGATGAAGGTGGCCACCATGCCCGACGGCAGCAGGTAAGGCAGCGGCCGTTTGTCGGTATACATGCCCACCCACGGCTGCAGCAGCGAGGCGGTGACCTGGTACACCAGCGCGATCACCCCGATCTGGCCGAAGCTGAGCTGGAACTCGCTCTTGAACATCGGATACACCGCCGGCAGCACGGCCTGGATCATGTCGTTGAGCAGGTGCGCGAACGCGGCGGCGCCGACGATGCGGATCGCAAAGCCCTGGTTGGCGGGTACGACGGGGGCGGCCGAGGGGATCGGTGCGGGTGCGGGGGAGGGCGTTTGTGGGGTCATGGACGGCATCGAAAGCAGGGCACGCTTGCCGGCACCATGCGGGGGCGTTGCAGCGCCGCGCGGTCCCGGACCCGTGGGGAGGGGAGGGGACGCCCAGAATAGGACCGTTGCCTTCTCCCGTCTCGCGCGATATGGGCGCGGGTCGTCGCAAATGGGGCATGGATCGCGCCGCGTTGCGTCGTGGACCTCATTTTAAGGCGTCCCCTCTACAATTGAGGGCTTCAAGCAATGAGGACACGGCAATGAATGCCGCAGCAGACAAGGACGATGCAGCCAGCATCGCGCAGCATCGAACCGCCGCCGAGGTCGCCTTCAATCCCGATTACGCGTCCGCCAACAGTGAGTACCGCGCCGCAGTGGGCAACGGCTCGATCACCTGGAATCCGGGCGATGGCGCGGTCAAGGGCGCCATCGAGCGGGACGTGGCCAAGGTGGGCTCCACGGCGCAGACGCAGGCTCAGGCGGTGACCTTCACGCACGCGAGCGCCGACGGCCTGGTGAACTATCAGGTGCAGATGGAGCGCTCGGCGGGCGCACGCGCGGAGGTGGGGGGTGGATCGAGCCGTGGCGCGGCCGCCGAGACGGCCACCACCGCCGGTGTACGCGGGCGCTACCTGGTCAGCCTGCCGGCCGGCAGCGATGCGGTCGATGCGGCGAAGGTGGACCCGTTCACGCCCACCACGATTCCCGTCGGTGGCCGCGTCACGCTCGATGCCCAGGCGTTCCAGGGCACTGCGCTGGACGCCAGCTTCCGCCACATCGCCACCCAGACCCAGCTCACCGAGGCCTCGGGCGCGAGCTATCGCGTGGACCGCCTCGATGCCGGGCATGTGCGCGTGACCATGGGGCCCAACCAGGCCGTGTCGGCATTCAACGGCCTGGGCGTATCGGCTGGCGGTGTCAATGCCATGCTC
>NZ_JBFULB010000200.1:0-7177 GCF_056400545.1 Stenotrophomonas sp. P5_A8
GTCCGCGCCCGGAGGATGGGCGCGGACGGCAGACCGGCTCAGCGCTTGGCTGCGGCCTTGTACTTCGGCACGAAGACCTCGTTCACCGCCTGGGCCAGCTGGTCCGGCGGCAGCAGGCCCTGGTCGAGCAGGAAGTTGTTGAACGCCAGGCGGTCGAAGCGCTTGCCCAACGCCAGCTCGGTCTGCATGCGCAGTTCCAGGATGCGCGTGTACCCGTAGAAGTAGCTGCCGGCCTGGCCGGGCATGCGCACCATGTAACGGTCCAGTTCCTGGGTGGCCATCGCCTTGGACAGGCCGACGTCGTCGATCAGCACGCGCTCGGCGTTGGCGCGGTCGATCAGGCCCAGGTTGAGCATCGGGTCGAGCATCGCGCGGGCGGCGCGCAGCAGGCGGAACTGCAGTGCGATCAGCTGCCCGTCCAGCGGTTCGTACGGCACCATCTCCGCTTCGGCATACAGCGCCCAGCCTTCTACGTTGACCGAGTTGAAGGCGAACATGGTGCGCGCYAGCGAGATGCCGCGCTCGACCATCGCGGTGAACTGCAGCTCGTGGCCCGGCCGACCTTCGTGCGCGCTCAGGGTCCATGCGGCCGAACCGAAGTTGAAATCGTCGTACTGCGCGGCCTTGTCGCCGGCGGCGGGGTTGCCCAGCGGCAGTACGAAGGTGCCCTGCTGCCCGGTGTTCCCGACCAGCGGCGCGGGCAGGAAGTGCGGGGCCGGCGAGGCCGCGCTCTCGGCCGCCGAGCCCAGCCGCATCTGCATCGGGCGCTGCGGCACGTCGACGATCTTCTCGCGGCGGATGATCGGGTCGATTGCATCGATGACGCCACGGTAGTGGTGCTCGAGCTGGTCGTCGGCGATCTTGTCACCCTTCAGCGCGCGCACCACCGCGACCGGATCGGTCGGGTCGGCCACCTTCAGGCCCTTGGCCTGGACCACCAGCGGCGCCAGCTGGCGCATCGCCGAGCGGGTTTCCATGAATTCCAGCTGCGCACGCTGCATCAGCACCGCCGGGGCGATGTCGATGCCTACCCGCTTGAGCTGGTAGGCGTACAGCGGCTCGGGCAGGCGCGCGTCGGTGCGGGCCTTGGGCAGCACCGCGCTGCGGGTCCAGTCGCGGTACTCGCGCAGCTGGGTGGCAATGGTCTTCAGCGCTTCATCGGCGCCGGCCACCTTGTACTTGCCAAACAGCTGTTCGATGCCGGTGATGTAGGTGTCCACGTTGGCCAGCGACTGCTCGACTTCGATCTTCGTCGGCTGCAGCAGGGTCTTGTCGCCCAGGCGCTCTTCATAGCGCTGGCGCGACAGCGTGGTGACCGGCTGGGTGCCCGGGGCGAGGCCGGCATACGCCTTCAGGCGGTCCAGGGCCTTGGCCCGGCGCTCGGCGGGCACCTGGTCGGACAGCAGCAGGTTGAGGCCGCTGAACACGGTCTGCGGGGTATCGCTCCACGGCAGCAGGTACTTGTCGTTGAGCTCGCTGCCTTCGATGTTCTGGCTGGCCGCGGCGATCATGATCGCCAGGTCCTGGCGCACGTTGGGATCGCGCTCGGTGCTCAGCTTGGCCTGTAGTTCGGTGCGTGCCTTGGCCATGGCCGCGCGGTAGCGGGCGCCGTTGTCCGGGCCGAAATCGGCCACCTTGTCGTCATAGCCGGGCACGCCGAAGAAACCGGTCTCTTCCGGCTGGAATGGGCCCTGCGCATCCAGCAGGATCTGCGCCAGCTGGTTGCTGCGGGTGACCCACGCCGGGCTGGCGGCGGGTTTGGCGGTGGCAGGCTGGGCAGCGGCCTGCCTGGCCAACGCCGGCGGCGCCGACAGGGTGGCGGGGACGGTCAGGGCCAGCGCAACAGCAAGGACGAGCGGCTTCATGCGGGAACTCCAGGGCAGGATGCCTGCGACCCTACGCACTCACGGCGCGCCCGGCAATCGGCCGGAGGTCATGCGCCGATCAGGCCCCCAGCGACCCGGACGGCAACGGGCATTGGCCATTGGCGCGGCATTCTTCCAAGGCGCAGCTGTCGGCGGCCTCTTCGTCGTCCAGTGCGGTGAGGTCGATGGCCTCCTTGCCCTCAGTGACCACGTACAGCATCGGGTAGTCCCATTGCCCGCCGCTGCGCCGGGCATTGAGGAACAGGCGGCCATCGCCGCGCGGGCCGGACAGCGCGATCACGAACTGGCTCTGCCCGGTGGTGTGCATGGAACCGGCCGGCAGGTAGCCGTCCTGCACCGGCTCGCCGAGCGCCTGCACCAGTTCGATGTTGCAGCGCGCGCGGCGCATGGCCTCCTGGTAGGGCGTGCTGGATTTGCTCCAGTACGCCCACTGCGACAGCGCGAACCACACCGCCCAGACCGCCGCGGCGATCCCCACCACCACCGCCAGTGGCATTGCCCAGCRCCAGTGGCGGCGCCACCAGCCGGTGGATGCGGTCTTTCCGGTCAATACGGGGGGCGATGTCATCGGCAAACTCCTTGTCGGGCCGGTGGCGGAAGCGGTGGGTCAGCGGGGCAGGCAGCGCCCCAGGAAATCCTCGGCCAGACGATAGCGGTGCAGCGCATTGCTGCCCGACAGGCCGTGCTTGGCGCCCGGGTAGGTCATCAGTTCGAACGGCTGGCCACGCTTCTGCAGCGCGCTCATCAACGAGGTCGAATTGGTGAACAGCACGTTGTCATCGGCCATGCCGTGGATCAGCAGCAGGCGCGAGCGCAGGCCGTCGATGTGGGCCAGCACGCGCGCGGCTTCATAGCCCTTCGGATTGTTGGCCGGCAGGTTCATGTAGCGCTCGGTGTAGTGGCTGTCATACAGGCCCCAATCGGTGACCGGCGCGCCAGCCACGCCGCAGGCGTAGGTGTCCGACGCCTTGGCCAGCAGCATCAGGGTCATGTAGCCGCCGTTGGACCAGCCCTGCACGCCGATGCGCGCCGGGTCCACCCAGGCCTGCTGCTTCAGCCAGGCCACGCCGCGCAGCTGGTCGGCCACTTCCACCGTGCCCTGCACGCCATACAGCGCGCCGCCGAAATCGCGGCCGCGACGCGGCGTGCCGCGGTTGTCCAGCGAGAACACCACGTAACCCTGCTGGGCCAGGTACTGGTTGAACAGGTGGTCGCCACGGCCGGGCCAGCTGTCGGTGACGGTCTGGCTGGCCGGGCCGCCATACACGTACACCACCACCGGATAGCGCCGGGCCGGATCGAAACCGGCCGGCTTGATCAGGCTGTAGTGCAGCTCGGTCGTGTCGTCGGCAGCGGTAAGCGTGCCGAACTCGACCGGGCGCTGCGCATCCAGGTAGCGCGCGTAGGGGTGCTGCGGATCGCGCAGATTGTTTTCGACCAGGGTGGCGATCTTCTCGCCGTTGGCGCGGAACAGGGCGATCTGCGGCGGGGTGGAGGTGTTGGACCAGCTGTCCACGTAGACGCTGGCATTCTTGGCGAAGCTGGCACTGTGCATGCCCGGTGCCTGCGACAGGCGCTGCAGCGTGCCGCCCTGCAGCGGCACGGCGTAGATCTGGCTTTCGCGCGGCGAATCGACACCGGCGCGGAAGTACACCTTGCCGGCGGCTTCGTCCACGGCCAGCAGTTCATCGACGGGCCAGTGACCGCTGGTGAGCGCGGTGACGGTCTTGCCGTCGTCGGAGACGCGGTACAGATGCTCGAAACCGCTGCGCTCGGACGACCACACGAAGCCGCCCTGCTTCAGGAAATGCAGGCTGTTGTGCAGCGGCACCCAGGTCCTGGAGGTTTCGGTGACCAGCGTGTGCTGCTGGCCGCTGGCCAGATCGGCCTGGATCAGTTCCAGGCGCTTCTGGTCGCGCGACTGGCGCTGGAAGGTCAGGCGCTGCGGATCGCGCCAATCCACCCGTGCCAGGTAGATGTCCGGGTTGCGGCCGAGGTCGATCCAGCGCGGTGCGGCATCGGCCTTCGGCGCGATCACCGCGAGCTTGACGGTGACGTTGTGGTCGCCGGCCGCCGGATAGCGCTGCTCGATCATCTCGGTGCGGTCGGCATACATCTCATAGCGCTTCTGCACCGGCACCGGGCTTTCATCGATGCGCGCAAAGGCGATCGCCGAGTCGTCCGGCGCCCACCAGTAACCGGTGTGGCGGTCCATCTCCTCATCGGCAACGAATTCGGCCACGCCGTTGCCGATGGTGTCGCTGCCGTCGCCGGTGAGCTGGATCTGCTTGCCGCTGGCCAGGTCGATCACCCACAGGTTGCGCGCGCGCACGAAGCTGACGAACCCGCCCTTGGGCGAGAGCTTGGCATCGGTGGCGAACCCTTCGCCGTGGGTGAGCTGGCGTACCGCCGCCTTGCCCTGTTTGCTCAGGTCGTACAGGTAAAGCTCGCCGCCGAGCGGAAACAGCAAGGTGCGTGCGTCGGGCGACCACTGGTAATCGACGATCCCGGTCATCGCGGCGATGCGCTGGCGCTCGCGGCGGGCTTTTTCGGCATCGCTCAGGGTTTCTTCGCCCGGCAGCACTACCTTGGAGTCGACCAGCAGGTGGGTCGTGCCGCTGGCGATGTCGTAGGCCCACAGGTCCAGCTGGTTGCGGTCGGCGTCCTTGCCGCGCAGGAAGCTGACCTGCGAGCCGTCCGGGGCGACCTTGGGTTTCATCAGGGTCGGGCCGGACAACGGCAAGGGGCCGGTGATGGCCTCCAGGGTCAGCTTTTCGGCGTGGGCGAGCGTGGTCGAAGCGAGCATGAGGGCAAGTGAAGCAAACAGGTGGCGCATGAAGGATTCCGGCAGCGTCTGGACGTTCCCCGCCCGCGCGGGGCGGACGGGGAGCAGTTCATCCTAACCAAAAGCCTTGCGCCCGTGCCGGCGGTTGGGCGGGGTGCGGCTGCGGCGGGCGTTTTGGGGAACCGGCCAGCGGCCGGCACTACCCTCTGGGTCGGTGGGGATGTCTGGAGCGGGGCGGCGGCGGGTAGTCCCGGCTCAGCGCTGGCCGAACAGGTGCCTGCGCTCTTCCTCGCTCAGCGGCTTGCCGGCGTCCGGGTTGACCTTCTGGCGCAGCGCATAGGCGCGCTGGGTGGCCGGGCGCGCGGCGATGGCCTCGTGCCAGCGCTTGAGGTGCGGGAAGGCGGCGAAATCCACCGGCAGCTTTTCGTATGCCCCGATCCACGGGTAACTGGCCATGTCGGCGATGCTGTATTCCGCACCGCCGAGGAAAGCGCTGTCGGCCAGGCGCTTGTCCATCACCCCGTGCAGGCGGCGCACTTCGTTGTTGTAGCGCTCGATGGCATAGGGAATCTGCTCGGGCGCATACACGTTGAAGTGGCCCATCTGCCCGCTCATCGGGCCCAGCCCGGCCATCTGCCAGAACAGCCACTCCAGCACCGCCACCCGGCCGCGTGCATCGGATGGCACGAAGCGGCCGGTCTTCTCGGCCAGGTACAGCAGGATCGCGCCGGACTCGAACACGCTCTGTGGGGCGCCACCGTCGGCGGGCTGGTGGTCGACCAGGGCCGGCATCTTGTTGTTGGGCGAGATCGCCAGGAATTCGGGCTTGAACTGGTCGCCGGCGCCGATGTTGACCGGCTTGATCTGGTACGGCAGGCCCAGCTCTTCCAGCAGCAGCGTGACTTTGTGGCCGTTGGGGGTGGGCCAGTAGTACAGGTCGATCATGGCGGCGCACTCGCGGATGGGTAAGTCTGGAGTCTAGTGCGTCGGTTGGGTGGCGGGGTCACGGCGGACCCGTTAACCTGCCGCGTCCCCCGCAACGCAGCATTCCAGCATGAGCGCCCCCGAAAAGCCCATCAGCCCCCTGTCGTCCCTGATCTTCGCCTCGCGCTGGCTGCAGCTGCCGCTGTACCTGGGCCTGATCCTGGCGCAGTGCGTGTATGTGTTCCTGTTCGGCAAGGAACTGTGGCACCTGCTGCACAAGGCCAACAGCATGGGCGAGCAGGAAATCATGCTGCTGGTGCTGGGCCTGATCGACGTGGTGATGATCTCCAACCTGCTGGTGATGGTGATCGTGGGCGGCTATGAGACCTTCGTCTCGCGCCTGCGCCTGGAGAACCATCCCGACCAGCCGGAATGGCTCAGCCACGTCAATGCCAGCGTGCTGAAGGTGAAGCTGGCGCTGTCAATCATCGGCATCTCCTCGATCCACCTGCTCAAGACCTTCATCGCCGCCGGCAGCCTGGACAGCCTTCCCTCGTGCAACAGCGATGTCTACATCCAGGCGGTGGCCAGCGCCGTTGCAGCCGCCGGCCCGAGCGCCGCAGTGGCCTTCAAGTGCACCGCGTTCACCTCCACCGGGGTGATGTGGCAGACCATCATCCATGCCGCCTTCATCCTGTCGGCGATCGGCATCGCCTACACCGACAAGCTGATGAGCGGCACGCCCAGCAAGACGCTGTCGCACTGACGCTTGCCCGGCGGCGCCGGCATCGGTCACGATGCCGGCCTGCCCTCGCCGCCCGGCCCCCGGCCGGGCGAGGGGGTGCTAGATTGCACACCTGCAGTACTGCCGTGGACGTCGGGAAACGTCCATGGGCCTCGGCCAGCCTGACCGCATCGGGCCTTACGTATCGTCGTCTTCAAAGGGGAGTTGGATGTCGCACGTCAACACGATCGCCAAGGCGCGCCTGCTTGCGCCGCTGACCCTGCTGGTGGCCCTGGCCGCCTGCTCGGGCAAGGACGAACCGGCACCGGCCGCGCCTGCCGCAGGGACCGCCACCACCGCCACGCCGGCGGCGCCGGCCGCACCGGCGGTCTCGGCCAAGGTGCAGTCGATGGGCACCGACCAGCTGCGCGACCTGGCCAGCCAGGCCCTGCGCGAAAACCGCATGTACGCCCCGGCCGGCGACAACGCCATCGAGTACTACCTGGCGCTGCGCGACAAGACCCCCGATGACGCCTCGGTCAAGAGCGCGCTGACCGACCTGCTGCCCTACACCCTGATCGCGGCCGAGCAGAGCCTGGGCCGCGAGGACTTCGCCGAATCGCAGCGGCTGGTCGCGCTGATCGAAAAGGTCGACGCCACCGCACCGGCGCTGCCGCGCCTGAAGCAGGGCATCAGCGGCGGCATGCAGACCGCGCTCAAGCGCACCCAGGAAGAGACCGACAAGGTCAAGAAGGACGCCGAAAGCCGCACCAAGCAGCTGGCCGACCAGCAGCGCCAGGCCCAGCAGCAGGCCACCGAAGCCGAAGCGGCCCGCACCATCGCCGCCCAGCAGGATGC
>NZ_JBFULB010000201.1:0-7160 GCF_056400545.1 Stenotrophomonas sp. P5_A8
CCGCCAGCCAGATCCGGCACAGCGTCAAGCCTTCCGGCCGCCGCACCGAGCGGGCATAATCCGCGCCAGAATCCCGGCGGCTCAGCCAGCAGACCAGGGGAGGGGATGGACGGCCGTCCCCCGCATCGCCCTGCAACCAGCCTGCAACATCCACGCAATAACGTGCCGCATCGCTGCGTAAAACAGCGGTGTTCATCCGCGTGCGCCGCACGCCACCCGTTCAGCACTCCCCGAGACCCTGCATGCCTGCCTACCGCAACACCCCCGTGTCGATGCCGTCCCGTTCCGCCGTCGCACTGCCGCGCCGCCACGCCCTGGCGCTGGCCTGCGCCACCGCCTCGCTGTTCGGCCTGGCCGGCACCGCACTGGCCCAGGACGCTACGCCGACCTCGCTGGACGCCATCACCGTCAATGCCGACCACCGCGAGCGCAACCTCCAGGAAGTGCCGGTCTCGGTCGGCGTGGTCCAGGGCGAGAAGATCCGCGACTACACCGCCGGCGGCGATGACACCCTGCTGGCACTGTCGGGCAAGGTGCCCAGCTTCTACGCCGAGACCACCACCGGGCGCATCTTCCCGCGCTTCTACATCCGTGGCCTGGGCAACATCGACTTCTACCTGGGTGCCTCGCAGCCGGTCTCGATCATCCAGGACGACGTGGTGCTCGAGCACGTGGTGCTGAAGTCCAACCCGGTCTACGACGTGGACCAGATCGAAGTGCTGCGCGGTCCGCAGGGCACCCTGTTCGGCCGCAACACCACCGCCGGCATCGTCAAGTTCGACACCATCAAGCCGAGCCAGGACGCCAGCGGCCGCGTGCAGGCCAGCTATGGCAGTTACGGTAGCGTGGCCATCGACGGCGGCGTGGGCGGTGCGATCAATGACATCGCCTCGTTCCGCGTGTCGGCGCTGTACCAGCACCGCGATGACTACGTGGACAACACCTACACCGGCCCCAGCGCCGATGGCACGGTGTCGCCGAAGAACAACGCCATGGGCGGCTTCGACGACCGCAACGTGCGCGCACAGCTGCTGCTGCAGCCGAGCGAGAACTTCTCGCTGCTGGCCTCGGCCCATGCGCGTGACTACGACGGCACCTCGACCCTGTTCCTGCGGGGTGCGGTCACCAAGGGCTCCAACAAGACCGACGTGGCGCGCGATCGCGTGGCCTACGACGAAGCCGACAACAACCCGCAGTCCTACAAGACCTACGGCGGCTCGGTGAAGGCAGTCTACGATTTCGGCAATGTCTCGCTGACCTCGATCACCGCCTACGAAACCACCTCCGGCTACAGCCGCGGTGATACCGATGGCGGCGCGGCGGCCAACTTCCCGGTCAATGGCGTGGCCAACGGCTACGGCCAGTCGATGGGCCAGATCCGCGACCTGGACCAGTGGACCCAGGAAATCCGCCTGGCCAATGGCGATGACAACCGCCTGAAGTGGCAGGTCGGCGCGTTCTACTTCGATGGCCGCGACACCACCGATTTCTACCAGCGCGCCTGGTTCCTGCAGGGCAACGCGCGCAACCCGAACAACTGGGTGCGCCTGCGCAACGTCAACACCTCCTGGGCTGGCTTCGGCCAGGTCAGCTATGACGTCACCGACAAGTTCACCCTGACCGCCGGCCTGCGCCAGACCCGCGATGAGAAGCACACCCGTCTGCTCAAGACCGCCGACACCGCCGCCGGCGTGGTGACCTACAAGGGTCGCACCGACGTGGAAATGGCCGACACCACCCCGAGCTGGGACGTGAGCGCGATGTACGCGTTCAACCCGCAGTTCAGCGTGTATGCGCGCGTGGCCCGTGGCTTCCGTGGCCCCACCATCCAGGGCCGTTCGGCCGTATTCAACGCCGACTTCACCACCGCCGATTCGGAAACCATCCTGTCCTGGGAAGCGGGCATCAAGAGCAGCCTGTGGGACAACCGCCTGCGCGTGAATGCCGCTGCGTTCACCTACGTGGTCAACGATATCCAGCTCAACGGCAACGACTCGGACGGCAACGGCGTGCTGTTCAACGCCGACAAGGCCAAGGCCTACGGCCTGGAAGCGGACATGGAGCTGCGCCCGGTTCCGAACCTGAGCCTGAGCGCCGGTGTCAGCCTGCTGCACAGCGAAATCCAGGACGACCGCGTCTATGCCCAGGTCTGCGCGCTGAACGGCGCGGTGGTGTGCACGGTGAACGACCCGACCATCAAGGTTGGTGCCAACACCTTCGCCCAGATCAACGGCAACCCGCTGCCGAATGCGCCGAAGTACAACATCAACCTCGCCGCGCGCTACGACGTGCCGGTCAACGACAGCGATGTGTTCTTCGTCTCCACCGACTGGAACAAGCAGGGCTACACCAGCTTCGTGCTGTACGACTCGGCCGAGTTCAACTCCAAGGGCAGCTTCGAAGGCGGCCTGAAGCTGGGTTACTCCGGCAACTACGGTGCGTGGGAAGTGGCGCTGTTCGCGCGCAACATCACCAACGAGAAGAACCTCAAGGGTGTGATCGAAAACTACATGGCCGCGGTGTACAACGAACCGCGCACCGTGGGTGTTTCGCTCAACATGAACTGGTAAGTGGCGAGGGCATCGGCACCGCGCAAGCGTGGTGCCGATGCCGGATGCTCTGCGATAACAACGCCCTGCCTGTGCAGGGCGTTGTTGTTTCGGCTACGGGGTTGCTGGCGGCATCGCCGGGGCCAACCCGGCGAACAAACCGCCGAGCACGCCCATCGTGGCCTTGTCCGCGCCCATGTCTTCGGCGGCGTTGGCAATGGCGATCACGCCATTGTTCTGTGCGGGGAACAGCACCACCCAGGCCAGCCAGTTGCCATCGGAGCCGCCGTGCACCAGCACGGGGCCCTGGCGACCGGCGATGGACGGCTGCACGCCCCAGTCCAGCCCGGATGGGCTGCCGGTCTGCGCGGTCTGCATCAGCGCGTACGAGGCCGGGGTCAGCAGTTTGCCCTTGCCTTGGCTACCGGCCAGCTGATCGATGGCAAACAGCGCCAGGTCCTGCAGGCGCATATGCAGGTTGCCCGCTGCGGTGTAGATCGGCGGCACGCCGTCATCGGCCTTCTGCGGGGCGGCGGTCACCGGCTTGCCGCCGCGATGGCCCAACGGCTGCCCGGCAGAAGTGGGGCCGAATCCGGCACCGGTCATGCCCAGCGGCTGGAACACCTCGCGCTGGATCAGCGATTCCACATCCTTGCCGGTGGCGCGCTCGGCGATCACCGCCGCGATCAGGAAGCCGCTGTTGCTGTAGGCGAACGCGGTGCCCGGTGCATGCACGGGTGTTTCGGCCAGCGCGGCCTTGATGTAGGCCTCGCGCTGCACGGGCAGGGGCCGGGGGTCCACGAAGAAGGCATCCAGCGCCGCGGCGTCGGTGAGGTTCTCCGGCAGCCCGGCGCGATGCGACAACAACTGCACCAGCGTGACCTGTCGGTAAGCCGGATGCATCTGCTTGGCCAGGTCGGGCAACAGCGTGGACAGCGGTGCATCCCACGTCAGCACGCCCTGTTCGACCAGACGCGCGATCATCGCTACGGAGATCGGCTTGCCCGTGGAACCGATCATCCACGGGTCCTCGACGCTGGCGGCTATCTTCCCATCGCTGCGGCGCACCCCGCTGACCGCCTGGTCGGCGACCTTGCCGTCGCGGATCACCAGCACGCCCATGGCCGGGGTCGACGTGCCCTGCATGGCCTGTGTGATCGTTGAGGTCAGATCGTCCGCGGCACTGGCGCTGGCCGCGACAAGCAGGAGGGAGATGCCCAGCCAGCGGCGCAGACCACGCGCGCTGGGGTGGGGGCAGGCTGCGGTCCGTCGGTGTGTGATCGTGTGCATGGGAGTCCTTGCGCAGCAGCGTGGGCAGGACCTGTGCCAATGGCAACGATCCCGCAGGGTGCAGTGTCCGCAGCGCCTGGGTACAAGCGTGCTGCGTTGATTGCGACTCACTCTTGCACTTCCGCTGCGCGCACGTATGTGTCTGCAGTCATGCCCGCGTACACGTGTTGCGAGAGGCGACAGCGTCGCCTCGTGCCTACTTCGCGCCTGCTGATCCGTCCACCGGCTTGCGCAGCGACACCGGCGTACCCAGCAGCGGATCGGGCGTGCCAGCACGGCCCACTACCTGCACCTGCATCGGTTCTAGGCGGGCGAGCAGCGCCTTCTGTGCGGGCGTGAGGGGGGTTGAGTTGATGCCAACAAGGACCCGCGCGGCTTTCATGGGCGCAGGTGACAGGTGGACGGTGAATCGGCGAAGCAGGCAGTCGCGGGTCGTCGCATTGATGTCCTCGCAACGATCGGGGCCGTGGTAGTCCACATCGGCATTGGCCACGATGGCGCGGGCGGCGAGCACGATCTGGCCGGGCTTCACGGTAAATGCGAGCGGCGCGGCTGCACTCGGTATGCCGGCCCGCACGCGAACCGCAGGCACATCGCGCTCCCGGGTCTTCTCCAGCCAGGCGCCCTCAACGTGGCGGGGAACATCATACGTTTCGGTCCTGTATGACATGCAGTTTCCCGAGGCCACGTGCACGGACGTGCAGACCTGGCGCGAATGCGCTTCATCGATCGAGCCTGGCGGCGACCAGATCTTTTCGCGATAGGACTGGCGGTAGGTCACCTGCTCCAAACGCACGCGTCCCTGCACGCCATCGGTTTCGCTGTCGGAATTTTCCGGTTTGGGCAGGTTGGCCAGCGTGGCATCGATGCGATAGCTCTCGGCGCTGGTCAGGCGATAGGTGCCCGGCGCAATGACATGCACTTCGAACCCGGTCCACAGGTAGACCATCGGCTTCCTTTCCAGCGTATTGGCGGAGAATCCGGGCATGTAGTGCTGGCTCGGAGACTGCTCGTTCTGCCAAAACGTACGGGCAGACAACGGCGGCAGCTTGTGGAAGCTGTCGGCTAGAAGAAAGCCTGGAACCAGGGAGGTCCCCCACATCTCATCATAACTCTGCGGATAGGGGACGGGCGTCAGCACCACCACCATGCCATCGCGGGTGGCGCCATCGATGACGTCCAGTATTCCATTCACGTGTTCGATGTTGGGGTCGGGCTGCTCGGCGACTGCAATGTCGATCGAGATGCTGGTCAGCAGGGCGCACATCAGCAGCGTCTTGGTATGCACTGGCATTGGGAGATTCATCCTTGAGAGCGGTTCACGTTGCCGTGGCAATCGGCACGGTGCGCCGTGCGTTCCACAGATGCCGCAACGCTATCACGCCCGATCAGCGCAGCGTCGGCCTACCTGCGCAATACCGCGAACGCTCCCTCGGCGCCGGTGCGTGCCAGATTTCATTGCCGCCATCACCGTCGCCCTCGTAAAAGGCGATACGCCCTGCTTCATCGTGGTGCAGGGTAGGGCTGAACGCCTCGGCGTCGCTCCTGCCTTCGGGGTTCATAAAGCGGATCTCGCCACCACAGACGAAGTTCGACCCTGGCTCGCGCCCCAACGCGGCACACGTGACCTGCGAGGATTCTGCGACCACCGGGCCGGGCAGTTTCGGGGCGATGAGGCCGCGGTCGGCAAGCGCGCAGAAGTAATCGGCGACGGCGCTGCGGATCTGTGCCTGGGACGGCATCCAGTCCGGGCAGCTGTAAGGGTCGGGTGTGCAGCTGCTGGCGGGCGCGGTGTCGATGGCCGCTTGCGGCATGGCCGCCGCAGTGAACGGGGACAGGGCGAGCAACGGCAGCAGCAACGACGGCAGCAATCGCAGCAAGGGCAGGGTCATGAAGCGCATCGCACGGAAGGGTTGGCGGGCTTGCGGTGGCCCGCGTAGATGACGATGGACGCTCGGACAGACACCGCAGCACCGGCGCATACTGCCGCCGGTGCACTGTCGTCTCCCCACCTGTCGTTGCGGTATCCGGCGGCTTACGCGGCCGGCAGCAGCGGGGCCAGGACCGGCTCCAGTTGTTCACGCCGCCAACCGGCCAACGCGGGCGGCCACTGGCCACTTTCCAGATAGCTTTCCAGGTGCTTGCGCGAGGCCAGCACGCCGTCGGGCAGGCCCAGTTCGGCGGTGCGCGCGCTGACCGCATCCTGCAGCCGCTTCAGCGCCTGCTTGTTGTTGTCGTTGGCCGGCAGCGCCAGCGGTGCGTCGGCTTCGTCGTCCAGCGGCGTGGTCAGTGCCTGCCAGACCTGGTTGGCCAGCTTGCGCGGTGCCTTGGGGAAGCTCTCCATGAGCTTTTCCAGTGCCGGCACGTCGGCGGGCGGCGTGCGCGCGAGCACGGCCGCCAGTTCGTTGTCCAGGATCCAGCTGCGCGGCTTGTCGCTGCTGCGGGCCTGCACATCGCGCCAGCGCAGCAGGCGCAGCAGGCGGATCTGCGCGGCGTCGTCCATGAACTGGGCCGAGCGCATCGCCACGTGCGGCCAGCGGTCTTCGTCGTTCTCGACGCTGCCGAGCAGGCGTCCGGCGTCGTCCTGCAGCCACTGTCGGCGATCGAGCTCGCCGAGTTTGGCGTCGATCGCATCGTGCATGGCAAACAGATACTCGACGTCGTCGGCGGCGTACTCCAGCTGCGATTCGGACAGGGGGCGGCGCATCCAGTCCGAGCGCGTCTCGCCCTTGGCCAGGGTGACCCCGGTGATCGCATTGACCAGCTTCTGGTAGCCCATGCCGCCGCCGATGCCGGCCAGCGACGCGCCGATCTGGGTGTCGAACAGCGGACGCGGCAGCACGCCGCAGGCGACCTTGAAGGTCACCAGGTCTTCGCTGGCGCTGTGCATGATCTTCAGGATGGAGGTGTCGGCCAGCCACGGGGCCAGCGCCTCGTTCATGCCGGGGATCAGCGGGTCGATCAGCAGGATTTCATCGCCGACCGCCATCTGCACCAGGGCCAGTTGCGGCCAGTAGGTGCGTTCGCGGATGAATTCGGTGTCCAGCCCGATCCGGGTGGGGCGCTGGCGGTAGCGCTCGTCCAGCTCCGCCGGGGTTTTGATCCAATAAGCCACGTGGGTTCCGTCAACTGCAGGGGGTGCTCAGGGGATGAGGATAACGCGCCGTGGTCGGCGCGCGCGCCGGTATCATGATCCGGTCGTCGTACGGTCGCTGTGACCGTGCGCTGGCTTGCCCCTCCCGTCCCGGTTCGGCGATGCTCGTGCCTGGCTGCAAGGAACCCGATGTTGCGCACCTCCGCTTCCCTCCCGCCGCTGCTCGC
>NZ_JBFULB010000202.1:0-7155 GCF_056400545.1 Stenotrophomonas sp. P5_A8
CTCCAGCATGGCCAGCGCGAAGGAGATCAGCCAGTACCTCAAGCGTTTTTCGCAGCTGGATGCCAAGCGCTTCGCCGTGGTCAAGGTCGGCGGCGCGGTGCTGCGCGATGATCTGGATGCGCTGACCTCGTCGCTGTCATTCCTGCAGGAAGTGGGGCTGACCCCGATCGTGCTGCACGGTGCCGGTCCGCAGCTGGACGCCGAGCTGTCGGCGGCGGGCATCGTCAAGCAAACCGTCAACGGCCTGCGCGTGACCTCGCCGGAAGGCCTGGCGATCGTGCGCCGGGTGTTCCAGGCGTCCAACCTGCAGCTGGTCGAAGCGCTGCAGCAGAACGGCGCGCRCGCCACCTCCATCACCGGCGGCGTGTTCGAGGCCGAGTACCTGGACCAGGCCACCTACGGCCTGGTCGGTGAAGTGAAGAAGGTCAACCTGGCCCCGATCGAAGCCAGCCTGCGTGCCGGCTCCATCCCGGTGATCACCAGCCTGGGCGAAACCCGCTGCGGGCAGATCCTCAACGTCAACGCCGACTTCGCCGCCAACGAGCTGGTGCAGGAACTGCAGCCGTACAAGATCATCTTCCTCACCGGTACCGGCGGCCTGCTCGACGAAGAAGGCAAGGTGATCGACTCGATCAACCTGTCCACCGAGTACGACCAGCTCATGCAGCAGCCGTGGATCCACGGCGGCATGCGGGTCAAGATCGAACAGATCAAGGACCTGCTCGATCGCCTGCCGCTGGAGTCCTCGGTGTCGATCACCCGCCCGGCGGATCTGGCCAAGGAACTGTTCACCCACAAGGGCTCGGGCACGCTGGTGCGCAAGGGCGAGAAGGTGCTGCGCGCCACCGCGTGGAGCGAACTTGACCTGCCGCGGCTGAAGCAGCTGATCGAATCCAGCTTCGGGCGTACGCTGGTGCCCGACTACTTCGACCGCACCAAACTGCTGCGCGCCTACGTCAGCGAGAACTACCGCGCCGCCGTGATCCTCACCGACGAAGCCGAAGGTGTGTACCTGGACAAGTTCGCGGTGCTCGATGACGCCCAGGGCGAAGGCCTTGGCCGGGCGGTGTGGAATGTCATGCTGGATGAAACCCCGCAGCTGTTCTGGCGTTCGCGCAACGGCAACCCGATCAACCACTTCTACTACGCCGAATCCGACGGGTGCTACAAGCAGGGCACCTGGAAGGTGTTCTGGTTCGGCGCCGATGGTTTCGAGCGGATCCGCACCTACGTTGAACACTGCGCAACCCGCACCCCGAGCCTGGAGGGCTGAACCCCATGAATCACGCCGATTGGACCAAGGTGCCCACACTTGCCGGCACGCACGCCCGGCTGGAGCCGCTGCAGATGGCGCACATCGACGGTCTGCGCGGCGCGCTGGGCGACGGTGCGCTGTCCCGGCTCTGGTACACCCAGGTGCCGAGCGCCAAAACCATGACCGCCTACGTGCAGGCTGCGCTGCAGGCGCAGGCCGAGGGCAAGGTATTGCCGTTCGCGGTCCTCAACGCTGCCGATGAAGTGGTCGGCACCACCCGTTATTACGGGATGGAAGAGGACGTGCCCCGGCTGAGCATCGGCTACACCTGGTATGGCGAGGCCGCCCAGCGCACCGGCGTCAACACCGAAACCAAGCTGATGCTGCTCACCCATGCCTTCGAGCGGCTGAACTGCCTGAGCGTGGTGTTCGAGACCAGCTGGTTCAATGTCGCCTCGCGCACGGCGATCGCGCGGTTGGGCGCAAAGCAGGACGGCGTGCTGCGCAACCACAAGCGCCACCCCGATGGCACCCCGCGCGACACCGTGATCTTCTCCATCATCGACGCGGAATGGCAGGGCGTGAAGCGCCACCTGCAGCACCGCCTGGACGCACACGCATGAGCACCACGACCTTCTCCGTCGGCATCGTCGGCGCCCGCGGCCACACCGGCGCCGAGCTGATCAAGCTGATCGCCGCGCACCCGAACCTGACGCTGGGCTTTGTATCCTCGCGTGAGCTTGCGGGCCAGCGCGTGGCCGACCACCACACCGACTGGCAGGGCGACCTGCAGTTCGAAAACCTGGACGCCGACGCGGTCGCGGCCAAGGGCGTGGACGCGGTGATCCTGGCATTGCCCAATGGCCTGTCCGCACCGTTCGTCACCGCGCTCGATGCGGCCAGGCCGGACACGGTGATCGTCGACCTGTCGGCCGACCACCGCTTCGAAGGCAGCTGGTACTACGGCCTGCCCGAACTGACCCGGGGCGATTACCTGGGTCAGAAGCACATCAGCAACCCGGGCTGCTATGCCACCGCGATGCAGCTGGCGATCAGCCCGCTGCTCAAGCAGCTGGCCGGCCCGCCCCAGTGCTTCGGCGTGTCCGGGTACTCCGGCGCCGGCACCACCGCATCGGACAAGAACAACCCCGAACTGCTGCGCGACAACCTGATGCCGTACGCGCTCACCAACCACGTGCACGAACGCGAAGTGACCGCGCACCTGCGCGTGCCGGTCGAGTTCATGCCGCACGTGGCGCCGCATTTCCGTGGCATCACCATGACCGTCAACCTGTGGTTGAACGAGACGGTCAAGCGCGAGGACGTGATCGCCCTGTACCAGGCGTACTACGCCCATGAGGCGCTCATCGAAGTGCTCGACGAAGCTCCGTGGGTCAGCCGCATCGCCGGCCGCCACGGCGTGCAGATCGGTGGCTTCGACGTGGCCCCGGGCGGCAAGCGCGTGGTGGTGGTTGCCACCCTGGACAACCTGCTCAAGGGGGCGGCCACCCAGGCCATGCAGAACCTCAACCTGGCGCTGGGCCTGGACGAATTGGCCTCGATCCCGCACTGAACCCTCTCCGCTGCGCACCCGACCACGGTGCGCGCGTACAACCCGGCGGAGCGATTCCGCCTACGGAGCAAGACATGGCAGACCTTCTGTGGCAGAAGCCCGGCGTGGCGGTGGACGCCAAGATCCAGACCTTCCTGGCGGGCGATGATGTGATCCTGGATCGCGCGTTCTTCCTGTATGACGTTGCCGCCAGCAAGGCGCACGCGCAGGGCCTGCAGCACATCGGCATCCTCTCCACCGATGAACTGGATGGCCTGCAGCGCGAGCTGGACGTGTTGGCCGAGGACTTCCGCAGCGGCACGTTCGTGCTCGACGAGCGTTTCGAGGACTGCCACTCGGCGATCGAAGCCCGCCTGACCGAGCGCCTCGGCGATGCCGGCCGTAAGATCCACACCGGCCGCAGCCGCAACGACCAGATCCTGGTCGCCACCCGGTTGTGGCTGAAGGACAAGCTGCAGCAGGTGGCCGGCCTGAGCCGCGAGATCGCCAAGGTMGCGCTCGACCGTGCCGAGGCCGAGAAAGACCTGCCGGTGCCCGGCTACACGCACATCCAGCGCGCCGTGGTGTCCTCGGCGGGCATGTGGTGGGCCGGCTGGGCCGAGGCCTTCATCGACAACGCCATCCGCGCGCACGATACCTTCAACCTCATCGATGCCAATCCGCTCGGCACCGCCGCCGGTTACGGCGTGAACCTGCCGCTGGATCGCGCGCACACCACCGAGGCACTCGGTTTTGCGCGCATGCAGATCTCGCCGATCTATGCGCAGCTCTCGCGCGGCAAGTTCGAGCTGGCCGCGCTGGAAGCACTCGGTGGGGCCACCCTGGACCTGCGCCGCATCGCGTGGGATCTGTCGCTGTTCACCAGTGGTGAGTTCGGTTTCGTGGCGCTGCCGGCGCAATACACCACCGGCAGTTCGATCATGCCCAACAAGCGCAACCCGGACGTGATCGAACTGATGCGCGCCACCCACGCCAGCGTGGCCGCCGCGCGCACCGAGATCGAGCAGCTGCTGTCGCTGCCGTCCGGGTACCACCGCGATCTGCAGAGCAGCAAGGGCGCGATCTTCCACGGCTTCGGCCGCGGCCTGGCCGCGCTGGAACTGCTGCCGGCGCTGCTGGCCAACCTGGAATGGCGTGACGACAAGCTGCGTGCAGCGATCGACTCGGGCATGTACGCCACCGATGTGGCCGTGGAAGCGGCCGTGGCCGGTGTGCCGTTCCGTGAGGCCTACAAAGCGGCTGCAGCGGCAGCGGACACGGCCGGACAGGGGCGCACGCCCGAAGGCAGCCTGGCCGCGCGCGTGTCGCCCGGTGCGGCCGCCGACCTGCGGCTGGACGAGCTGGGCGCCCGCTGGGCCGCACTGGTGTAATCACGACGGCGACCGCGAGGTCGCCGTTTCTTCATCGACGTGCCGGGCGTTGCCCGGCGAAAAGGAAGCCCCATGAAAACCTGTTACCTGGTCCTGGTGAAGCGCACTCCGGCCTTCAGCGATGATGTCGGTGCCGAACACGTTCGTTTCCTCGATGAGCTGCGCGCCCGCGGACAGCTGCTGCTGACCGGCGGCTTCAGCGACAAGAGCGGCGGTGCCTACGTGCTGCAGGACGTGCCCGATCTGGCCGCCGCGCAGGCGCTGGTGGACACCGACCCGCTGCTGGTGCGCGGCAGCGCCACCGCCAGCATCCACGAATGGAACACCCGCTGAGGCCTGCCCACCGATGACCCCGACCGTGCAATCGCCGTTTCCCGAACAGGCCGTGCCGCAGTGGAAGCGTGCCGTGCTCAAGGTGGGCAGCAGTCTGCTGGCCGCCGATGGCGGCGGTCTGTCGCCGCGCCACGCGCTGGGACTGGCGCAGTTCGTGTCGGCCAATGTACTGGCCGGGCGCGAGGTGGTGATCGTCTCCTCCGGCGCAGTCGCCGCGGGACGCGCGATCGTGCCGCGTGCGCTGGAAGCCGGCGCGGCGATGGCTGCCCGCCAGGCGCTGGCCGCGCTGGGCCAGGCGCAGTTGATCGGGCTGTGGCAGCGCTTCTTCGAGCGTCCGGTGGCGCAGGTGCTGCTCACCCACGACGACCTGCGCAACCGTCGCCGCTACCTCAATGCGCGCGCCACCCTCAACGAACTGCTGCGCCTCGGCGCGCTGCCGGTGGTGAATGAGAATGACACCGTGTCGGTGGATGAGCTCAAGCTCGGCGACAACGACAACCTTGCCGCGACCGTGGCGGCGTTGATCGATGCGGACGTGCTGTTCATCGCCACCGATATCGATGGCCTGTACAGCAACGACCCGCGCCGCGACCCGCAGGCGCGCCCGATCCATGACGTGCCCCAACTCACCGGCGAGGTGCTGGCGATGGCCGGTGGCGCCGGCAGCGGGGCCGGTACCGGCGGTATGCACACCAAGCTGGAGGCCGCGGCCAAGGCCGGCCGCGTCGGTATCGACACCTGCCTGTTCAACGGCCGCGACAGCGACGTGGTGCGGGCGCTGGCGCAGGGGCGCCTGTTCGGCACCCGCATCCATGCCGCGCAGACCCGCGTGGCCGCGCGCAAGTACTGGTTGCGGCATGCACCCCTTGAACCCGGCGCGATCCTGGTTGACGACGGCGCCGCCGACGCGCTGCGCGACAAGGGCGCCTCGTTGCTGCCCGGGGGCGTGCGCGGCGCTGAGGGTGACTTCCGTCGTGGCGACATGGTCGAAGTGCGCCTGCGCGATGCCGGTGGCGAGGTGCGGTTGGCGCGCGGCGTGAGCCAGTATTCGGCCAGTGACATCCGCCGCATTGCCGGCCGCCATTCGCGCGATATCGAAGGCGTGCTCGGCTACAACTACGGTGGCAATGTGATCCATCGCGACGATCTGGTGCTGCTGTAAAGCGTAAAAACATCCACGGTAGAGCCACGCCATGCGTGGCTGCGCAGCCGGGCCCCGTTCGACATCCCGCAGCCACGCATGGCGTGGCTCTACCCTGCATCTTCAGAGGACATTGAGATGGTCGCCAGTTCCCCCTCCGACATCCGCGCCCAGGCGCTGGCCTGCCGCAACGCGGCCCAACACCTCGCGCAGCTGTCCTCCACTGCCAAGACGGCGCTGCTGGAGGCGATGGCTGCGGCACTGGAGGCCGATACCGGTGCAATTCTCGCCGCCAATACGCGCGATCTCGAGGCGGCGCGTGAAAAGGGCACCGGCACTGCGATGCTCGATCGCCTGGCGCTCAATCCGCAACGCCTGGCCGGCATCGCTGCCGCGCTGCGCGAGGTCGCCGCGCTGCCCGATCCGGTCGGCAGGGTCACCCGCGATGACGTACGCCCCAACGGTATCCGCGTGCAGAAGGTGCGCGTGCCACTGGGCGTGATCGCGATGATCTACGAGGCGCGCCCGAACGTGACTGCCGATGCGGCCGCGCTGTGCATCAAGGCGGGCAACGGGGTGATCCTGCGCGGCGGCTCGGAGGCGATCCATTCCAACACCGCGATCGCCAGCGCGCTCAAGCGTGCGTTGCGCGAGGCCGGCGTGGCCGATGCCGCCCTGACCCTGGTCGAAGACCTGCGCCGCGAAACCATGCTGGCCCTGCTGCAGCTCAACGACGTGATCGATCTGGCGATCCCACGCGGCGGCGAAGGCCTGATCCGCTTCGTGGCCGAACATGCGCGCGTACCGGTGATCAAGCACTACAAGGGCGTGTGCCATCTGTACGTGGACTGTGCGGCCGATGTGGAGCGTGCGCTGGCGCTGCTGCTGGACGGCAAGTGCAGCCGGCCGTCGGCCTGCAATTCGCTGGAGACGTTGCTGGTGCACGCCGATATCGCCGCGACCTTCCTGCCATTGGCCGATGAAGCGCTGCGCGCGCGTGGCGTGGCGATACGTGCCGACGCGCGCGCGCGGCATTGGCTGACCGATGCCGCGCTGGCCACCGATGACGATTACGCCGCCGAGTACCTGGACCTGATCATCGCCGTAGGCGTGGTCGACGACCTCGAGCAGGCGCTGGCGCATATCCAGCAGTACAGCTCGGACCACACCGAAGTGATCGTCACCGAAGACCCCGTCGCCGCCGAACGCTTCGTGCACGCGCTGCGCTCGGCGGTGGTGATGGTCAACGCGTCCTCGCGCTTCTCCGACGGCGGCGAACTCGGCCTGGGTGCGGAGATCGGCATTTCCACCACCCGCCTGCACGCCTACGGCCCGATGGGCCTGGAAGCCCTGACGGTGGAACGTTTCGTGGTGCGCGGGGAAGGCCAGACCCGAACGTGAGCAGCGCACCCCGGTGGCGGCGGCTCGTCATCGCAGATAGGCGCAACAGGTAGTGCCGGCCGCTGGCCGGCTCCTCCACATC
>NZ_JBFULB010000203.1:0-7151 GCF_056400545.1 Stenotrophomonas sp. P5_A8
GACTATAAATGAGCAAGCACTCACTTACTCATTCCCATGGCCCGCCCGCTCAGCGAACAGAAACGCGATGCAATCCTGGACGCTGCCGCCCAACGGGTGGCCGCGCAGGGCATTGGCGCGTCCACGGCGCAGATCGCGCGCGCGGCCAAGGTCGCCGAAGGCACGGTGTTCACCTACTTCGAGACCAAGGACGCGCTGCTCAACGCGCTGTTCGTCCGCCTGGAAACCCGGCTGTCGCAGGCGCTGGCCACCGACTTCCCCGCCGACGCCGATGCCCATGACCTGTTGCAGCACGCCTGGTACGCGCTGGTCGCCTGGGGCTCGGCCTACCCGGTGGACCGCATGGCGCTGCGCCAGCTGAAGGTGTCCGAGCGCATCAGCGAACAGACCCGCACCCAGTGCGCCGGCCTCTTCGGCAGCATGCTGCAGTCGCTGGAAACCCGCCTGGCCGACCACATCGATCCGCAGCGCCTGCCGTTCTACCTGGGCCGGGTGCTGATCAACCTGCTGGAGACCACGCTGGAAGCGATGGCCGCCGCACCCGACCAGCGGCAGCAGTTGCAGCAGGCCGGCTTCGACCTGTTCTGGAAAGGCATCCAACGTTGATTCGTAGCTTTGACCCAATAAATGAGTGCCTGAACACTCATAAGCCTGAAGGTGGCGCATGAGAGCCCTCCCCCTGCTTGCCGTCGCCTTCACCCTCACCGTAATTCTCGGGATGACCCTGACCTTGCCTATCGCCAACCATGACGCCTCGCCGCAGATGCACGGCGGCCACTTCACCAACGCCGCCCCCAAGCCGAAGGAAACCGTGACCGGTACGCTCAAACTGCTGTGGGAGTTCCTGTTCGACCGCCCTGCCGGCACCACGCCCCCGCAGGCGCCGCCGGTGCGTGCGATCACCGCCGCCGAACTGGCCCAGGCGCCCGAGCACAGCCTGTACCGCTTGGGCCATTCGACCCTGCTGGTGAAACTGCGCGGCGGCTGGTGGCTGACCGATCCGGTGTTCTCCAAGCGCGCCTCACCGGTGCAGTGGATGGGCCCCAAGCGTTTCCACGCGCCCCCGATCGCGCTGCATGCGCTGCCGCCCATCCGCGGCGTAGTGCTCTCGCACGACCATTACGACCACCTCGACCGCGCCACCATCAAGTACCTGGCCACCCGGGCCGACGTGTTCCTCACCCCGCTGGGCGTCGGCGACCGGCTGATCGCCTGGGGCGTACCGCGCGAGCGCGTGCGCCAGCTGGACTGGTGGCAGGAAACCGAGGTGGACGGGGTGCGCTTTGCCGCAACGCCAGCCCAGCATTTCTCCGGTCGCGGCCTGCGCGACCGCGATCGCACGCTGTGGGCGTCCTGGGTGATCCTCGATGACGGACTGCGCCTGTTCTTCAGCGGCGACACCGGCTATTTCGATGGCTTCAAACGCATCGGCGAGCGCTACGGGCCGTTCGATGTCACCTTCATCGAAACCGGCGCCTACGATGCCAAGTGGCCGTTCGTGCACATGCAGCCCGAACAGACCGTGCAGGCCCATCAAGACCTGCGCGGGCGCTGGCTGCTGCCCATCCACAACGGCACCTTCGACCTGGCCCTGCACCAATGGGACGAGCCGTTCGAACGGGTCAGCGCACTGGCCGCACAGCGTTCGATCGCGCTGGCCACGCCGGGCATGGGCGAGCGCCTGGACCTGGATGCACCGCAGCCAGGCACGCCATGGTGGCGCCAGGTAAAGGCCGCGCAGGAAGCACGCCGCACCGCGCCGGTGGGCAGCGCGATGTGACCGCGGTGGGTCAGCGCAGGGCCGGCACACCGTCAACGCCGCGCTCGCCTGCGACAGGACGCCCCGTTCTGCGCGCAGCCGGGGTGCATCTGCTACCTTGCCGGCAGCCGTCCGATCCCCCCTGCAATGCCCCTGCCGACCCAATCTGTGTATTTCCTGCCGCTGACCTCCTCAGCGGTTGCTGCGTTTCTTGAAGGTGCGCAGATCCCGGCCACCGCGCTGGAGCGTGCCGGGCTGTTCGCCGCCGCGCTGTGCCAGGGCAAAACCCATCACAGCGCTGCACTGACCCGGCTGATCGAGCAGGCGTGCGGGCTGTTTGCCGCGCATCCGGACGCTGCCGCCGCGCAGTTCCATGCGCTGGCGCCCCGCCTGCCGACGCGCCTGAACGACTGGCTGGAGGCGCTGGCCCTGCAGGGCGTGGTGCTGGGCCCGGAGGCGGTGGTGCAGCAGTTCTGCCAGCTGTCGCCGGACGACTACCCGGTGGACCCGTTCCAGGCTGCCTGCCGCACCACGCTGGAGCCGCACACGATCCGCTTCTACACCGATGCGGCGGTGGACCCGGACGCCCAGGACGCGACCGGCGGCGACGCCCTGCAGGCGCCCGCCTACGTCGAGCGCACCCACGATTACACCGCCGAACAGGCCCGCGCGCTGCGCGCGATCGTGGCCAACGACGATGAGCACATCGACCTGGACGCCTATGCGGGCGCCGGCAAGACCCACCTGATCCTCCAGCTGCTGGACAGCGCGACCCGGCGCTACACCTACATCGCCCCGCGCCCCAGCCAGGTGCAGGCCTTCCGGCGCCGGCTGAGCGGTGCGCTGCCGGTGGAAATCCTCTCGCAGATCAGCTTCGCCAACCAGGTTGCCGGCAGCGCGTTCCGCCAGGGCATCCTCGGTACCGCCTATCGCCCGACCTTCCAGATCAGCAAGGCCTCTTTCCGCGATATCGCCCAGCGCATCGGCCTGCAGCCGATCGGCAACCAACCGCCGACCAGCGTGCTGCGCGTGGCCTTCGACGGCATCGCGAGCTGGTGCCGCTCGCCGGGCGAACGCCTGGAGCCGCGCCACTTCGTGCGCGCGCTGCCGTGGGCGATGATCGATGCAGGTCCTTACATCGCGGCGGCCGAGCATGTGTGGCGCTGCATGTTCGATCCGGTGCTGCAGAAAGCCACGCTGCTCAGCCTCAACGTCGACCACATCGGCAAATGGCTGGCGCTGCACGGGGCGAAGATCCCGGCCACCTGGGGCACCCTGCTGATCGACGAAGGCCACGACATGAGCCCGGCATGGAAGGCACTGCTGTCCGGCTACGAAGGCTCGGTGATCAGCCTGGGCGATCCCAACCAGCGCCTGGTCGGACGCTCACCGCGCTTTGCCACCGGCATGAAACTGGAGATCGTGCATTCGGTGCGCCAGGGCCCGATGGTCGAGCAACTGGTCAACGAGACCGTGGCGCTGGATGCCACCGGCTATTTCGACGGGCCATTCGCCGGTTCGCCCGACCAGCCGACACTGGCCAGAACCTACCTCGCATGGGACGATGTGCCCGGTAGTGGCGCGCGCGTCTACGGCAATCCGTGGCGGCTGCTGGAAGAAGCGCAGCGGCTGGCGGCAGCGGGGGTCACCTTTGGCGTGCATCCGGACACACTGTCCAGCGTGGGCCGCGAGGTGAACCGCGGCGAAGAGGCCTATCGCGAAATGACCTCGCACGGCGGCAGCAGCCAGCGCTGGGAAGCGCTGTTGGCCGAGTGCAACGAACAGGACATGCCGCAGATCCCGCGCATGTTCATGCGCGGCTACAACCGCGACCGCTTCATCGAACTGACCCAGCGCCTGGCCGCCTTCCACGAGGCCCCACTGCAGTTGATGCTGGTCGAGCACGCCAAGAACACCGAGTTCGCGCAGGTGGCGATGTCGATGTGCTGCTTCCGCACCGGCTTCGGCCGTGGCTACGCGCACAACCCGGTGCGCGCGGCGTACACCGCGATGACCCGTGGCACGCAGCAGTTGTGGATGCCGGCCGGCGCGCTGGATGAGCTGGGGCAGAGCATCGCGCGTTACCAGACCAGCCGTGCGGAGTACCGGCGCAGCAAGGCGATCACGCCGGGGCGGCCGGTCCCTCGGTAAATCCATCCACGCGTGCCGCGGTGTTGGCTACCGCGTGTCGTTACCTCACGTTCGCTACCGCCAGGCCATGCGGCGCCGCCTGCACGGTAGCGCCACGCCCTGCGTGGCCGGCCTTCCTCAAATCCAGCGCTGGTCCAGCAATTCGCGCTTGATATACGCGTAGAACACCGGCGCAGCCACCAACCCCGGCAGACCGAACGCGGCCTCCATCACCAGCATCGCCAGCAGCAGCTCCCACGCGCGCGCCTGGATCTCACCGCCGACGATGCGCGCGTTGAGGAAGTACTCCAGCTTGTGGATGACCACCAGGTACAACAGCGCGGCCATCGCCACGTAGAACGACACCGACAGCGCGACGATGGTGATCACCGTGTTGGAGATGATGTTGCCCACCACCGGCAGCAGGCCAGCCAGGAAGGTGATCAGCACCAGCGTCTTGGACAGCGGCACATGCACGCCGAACAGCGGCAGCACCACCAGCAGGAAGATCGCGGTGAACAGCGTGTTGAGCAGCGAGATCTTCACCTGCGCAAATACCACCTGGCGGAACGCGGTGGCCAGCCGCGAGGTGCGCCCGATCAGTTCCTGCGMCAGCGGCCCCATCTTCGGCAGCGGCAGTTCGTCGTATAGCGCGATCATCGCGCCCAGCACCATGCCGATCAGCACCCGCACGCTGATCTGCACTACCGACGTGCCGGCGATGCCGAGCTGCTGGCGGTGGGTGGCGGCCCAGTCGTTCACCGCCGTGCGCAGCGCCTGCAGGTCCTCGGGAATGTAGGGCTRCAGCAGCGCCGGCACCTGGTGGCGGGAGGTATTGAGGATGTCCATGAGGCGCATCAGCAGCGCATCGGGTCCGCCGGTTTCGGTGCGGAAGAACGAGGCGATGCCGATCGCGGCCAGTGCCAGCACGCCGATGATCAGCGCCGACAGCACGATCACCGAGTAGGCACGCGCGCGCCCTGGCGGCAACTTGCCCTCAACGGTGGAGGCCAGCAGATGGGTCAGGTGGAACACCAGCAGCCCCGACAGCAGCGTCACCACCAGGCCCAGCTTGAGTGCCAGCCACATCCCCAGCAACATCAGCAACCAGGCCGCGATGCGGGCGGTGGGGGGCTTGGGCAAGGTGGGGATCACAAGGGACATGGCGGCGCATCCTGGCAGGTGGCCCATGGTAGTGGATGCGGCACCGGCCGCTGCGGGCAACCTGAAAGTGCTGTTCAAGGAACGCGCGTGCCGGACTGCGGAGGCAGGGCCTGCACCGTGCCGGCGCCCGCCGATGCGCGCGGCGCCGGAAGAGGCGAGCGCGAACCGATTGTAGAGCCACCCCATGGGTGGCTGCGGTGCCGATCCAATTCCACGTGCAGCCACCCATGGGGTGGCTCTACCGGTTTGGCCTGCCGTCCCCTACTCCCGGGGCGCGGCAGTCGAGCCCCGTACCATCATGCTGAAATCCAGCGTTTGCTGGAGCGGCACATCAATCCGTTCGATGATGGCGAGCAGCAGCTTGACCGAACGCTCGCCGATCTCCCGCATGGGTTGCCGGATGGTCGTCAACGGCGGCGTGAGGTATTGGGAAGACGCCAGGTCGTCGAAGCCGACGATGGACAGGTCCTGCGGTACGCGGATGCCCCTGTCCCGGCAGGCGGCCAGGACGCCCAGCGCCATCTGGTCGCTGAAGCAGAACACGGCGGTCGGCACCGTCGCGCTGGTCAACAGCGCCACCCCGGCTGCATGCCCGGATTCCACGGAGAAGTCACCCGGGACAACGCTCAGGTGACGCAGGCGACCGCGCGCCTTGCCGGCTGCCCGAACCCCTTCCAGTCGCTGCTGGTGCAGGGGATTGTCCGGCGGCCCCCCCACGACGGCGATGCGCTCGTGTCCCAGGCCATACAAGTGGTCCATCACCGCGCGCGCGGCGGCCGCGTTGTCGATGTGGACGCTGGGGATGCCCAGCGCGGGATCGAACTCGCAGCCGTTGACCACCGGCGCGGCAATGCCCTGCTGCTGGACGATGTCACGTGCCGTAGGCGGGAGGCGATGCCCCAGCACGATCAGGCCGTCGGCCTCGTTGCGCCGGAGCATCTGCGCGTAGCGCTCCTCGCGCTCGGGCAGGTTCTGGGTATCGCCCAGCAGTACAGCGTAGCCAACGGCCTGCGCCGCGTCCTCCGCGCCCTGCAGGATCTGGGCGAAGAACGGGTTGGCGATGTCCGGCACGGTGACCAGTATCTTGCCGCTGCGCTGGGTCTTGAGCGTTCTGGCCACCGTGTTGGGGACATAGCCCAAGGCGGCGGCGGCCTGCTCGATGCGCGTGCGCGTGGCCGGCAGCACTTTCTCCGGTCGGGACAGCGCGCGCGACACCGTGCCGGCCGAGACGCCGACGTGCTTTGCAATGTCGTAGATGGTGGCCATGGCGTTACCTCTTCCTTCCGCTGTGCAGTGCACAACGGGTCTTTCAAATGCCCCTGCTAGGATAATGCAATCGATTGCATCGAGGGCGAATCCTCTTGAAAACGCTCAAGGGTCCAGCGCTGTTCCTGGCGCAGTTCATCGGCGACACACCTCCTTTTGATCGGCTGGACACGCTGTCCGGCTGGGCCGCGGGGCTGGGCTATTCTGGCGTACAAGTACCCACCAGCGCGCCCCACCTGTTCGATCTGGCCGAGGCGGCGCGCAGCCAGGCCTACTGCGACGACATCGCCGGCATGCTGGCCGGGCATGGCCTGCAGATCACCGAGCTGTCCACCCACCTGCAAGGGCAGCTGGTCGCGGTCCATCCCGCTTATGACAGCCTGTTCGATGGGTTCGCGCCGCCGGACAAGCGTGGCGATCCGGCTGCCCGCCAAGCCTGGGCGGTGGAGCAGTTGATGCTCGCGGCCAAGGCCAGCGAGCGTCTTGGGCTGGCGGCGCACGCCACCTTCTCCGGCGCGCTGGCCTGGCCCTACTTCTATCCCTGGCCGCAACGCCCGCCGGGGCTGGTGGACGAAGCCTTCGCCGAACTCGGCCGCCGCTGGCGTCCCATCCTGGATGCGTTCGACGCCTGCGGCGTGGACCTGTGCTTCGAGATCCACCCGGGCGAGGACCTGCACGACGGCGCGACCTTCGAGCGCTTCCTCGACGTGGTGGACCATCACCCCCGCGCAAAGATCCTGTACGACCCCAGCCACCTGCTGCTTCAGCAGATGGACTACCTCGGCTTCATCGACCGCTACCACGCGCGCATCGGCATCTTCCACGTCAAGGA
>NZ_JBFULB010000204.1:0-7098 GCF_056400545.1 Stenotrophomonas sp. P5_A8
AACGGTCGGCTCTACAACTCAATACAGTGCCTCAAGCGACGTACAGGGCAACGCCGGCAAGCCCTGCCCGGCCACCGCCGCCGCAATCACCGCATCGGCCTGTTCCACGTCGATGCCCTGGCGCGGATACCACTCCGGGTTGTAGTAGCTGTGCGCGTAGCGCTCGCCGCTGTCGCACAGGATGGTCACGATCGACCCGCTGCGCCCGGCCTGGCGCATCAGCTCGGCGGCCTGCAGCACGCCGATGAAATTGGTGCCGGTGGACCCGCCGACGCGACGCCCCAGCTGGCGGCTCACGTGGCGCATCGCGGCCAGGCTCAGCGCATCGGGCACCTTGACCATCGCATCGACACTGGTCGGAATGAAGCTGGATTCCACCCGCGGCCGGCCGATGCCTTCCACCCGCGAGCCCCCGCTGCAGGTCAGCTCGCGCCACGGCTGGCCGGCCAGCGCCGCGCAGTAGCCGTCATAGAACACCGACACTTCCGGGTCGGCGCACAGGATGCGGGTGTCATGCCGGCGGTAACTGACGTAGCGGCCCAGCGTGGCCGCGGTACCGCCGGTGCCCGGGCTGCACACGATCCACTCTGGCACCGGGTTCGGTTCCTCGGCCATCTGCTTGAAGATGGACTCGGCAATGTTGTTGTTGGCGCGCCAGTCGGTGGCGCGCTCGGCGTAGGTGAACTGGTCCATGAAGTGGCCGCCGGTTTCGCGGGCGAGTCGCTCCGAATCGCCATTGAGATCGCAGGCGCGCTCGACCAGGTGGCAACGGCCGCTATGGAACTCGATCGCGGCGATCTTCTCCGGTGAGGTGGTGGCCGGCATCACCGCGATGAACGGCAGGCCCAGCAGCCGTGCGAAGTACGCCTCAGACACCGCCGTGGAGCCGCTGGAGGCCTCGATCACCGGGCGTCCCTCGCGCAGCCAGCCGTTGGTCAGCGCATACAGGAACAGTGAGCGCGCCAGGCGATGCTTGAGGCTGCCGGTGGGGTGGCTGGATTCGTCCTTGAAGTACAGGTCGATGCCGGCATGCCCGGGCAGATCCATCGGGATCAGGTGGGTATCGGCCGAACGGTTGAAATCGGCTTCGATCTTGCGGATGGCGGCAGCCACCCATTCACGCTGCGACATGGCCAGGACTGTGCAAGGAGACGCAGCATTCTACGTCGCCTTGCAGCCGCCCCGCTAAAATGGGCGCCATGGCCGTGAACCCACGGCCCCCGCTGCCACAGGATGTCCCCCCATGAGCCTTGCTTCCCTGCAGTCCCAGCCCGGCGTCGCCGCGCAGGTTCCGGCCGAAACCACCGGTTTCGTGTTCAACCACACCATGCTGCGCGTGAAGGACAGCGCCGCCTCGCTGGATTTCTACACCCGCGTGCTGGGCTTCCGCCTGATCGACCAGCGCGACTTCGCCGAGGCGCAGTTCAGCCTGTATTTCCTGGCCCTGCTGCCGGAAGGCACGCAGATCCCGGCCGGCGATGACGCGCGCCGCGTGTGGATGGCCGGCATCCCCGGCGTGCTGGAGCTGACCCACAACCACGGCACCGAGAGCCAGGACGGCCCGGTCTACCACGACGGCAACAGCGACCCGCGCGGTTTCGGCCACATCTGCGTGTCCGTGCCGGACATCCAGGTCGCCTGCAAGCGCTTCGATGCCCTCGACGTGCCCTACCAGAAGCGCCTCGAAGACGGCCGCATGAAGCATCTGGCCTTCATCAAGGACCCCGACGGCTACTGGGTGGAGATCATCTCCAACACCCCGGTCGCCTGATCCGGCAGCGGCGCCGTGCCCTTGGAGGGTGCGGTGTCCACGTGGGAACCGCCCCCCGGTCCGCATGCCGGGTGCGCTGTTGTCCGCCCCCCCCCACGCAGTCAGCAACGTGCATGTCGCGCCCTCCGCCCCGGTGTATACCTGTGCACCTGCCCATCCTTTGGAGTGCGCATGGAAACCATGGAACTGCATCGCGGCCGCCTGATCGACCACCTGCAACTGGTGGTCAAGGACCTCCCCGCCAGCCGCCGTTTCTATCAGGCGGTGTTTGACACCATCGGCATTCCCATCGCCGGCGAAGGCGACACCTACTTCTGGGCCGACGAACTGTTTGTTTCCAGCGCCGACAGCGACGCCGCGGCCGGTCGTCTCACCGGGCGCCACCACTTGGCGTTCCAGGCGCGCGACCGCGCCACCGTGGAGGCGTTCCACACGGCCGCGTTGGCCAGTGGCGGCACCGACAACGGCGCGCCCGGCGAGCGTCCGTATCATCCCGGTTACTACGCTGCCTTCGCGCTGGATCCGGATGACAACAACATCGAAGTGGTGTTCCATGGGCCGGCCAGCTACAGCGCCGATTCGGTGAAGGTCACCTTCTAGCCACGCGCTCGCGCCGCATTCACGCGGACGTGCTGGAATACCACTGCAACGGGGCGGCCGGGCAATGCCCGGCCCGCGATCTGGAACGCCGCGCCCACCGACGTGGCCTGGCAGGGAGCTCGGCATGCATCAGTTTCGTCTTCGTCCTTGGGCCCTGCTGCTCTGCCTGCTGGCATTGCCATGGGGCAACGCGCTGGCGCAATCGCGCTGCACCGAACGCGCACGCACGCTGCTACGGCCGGCGGAGGTCAGCTGTACCCATCAGACCGCCTGGATCGATTCGGGTGTGGTGGGACAACGCCGGGTCACCTACCAGCTGCCGGTCGGCACACCACCGCCGCAGGGCTGGCCGGTGGTGCTGCTGTACCAGGGGTCGTTCTTCCCGCTGGAAGACTTCCACTATGCCGACACCGACCCGTTTGGCGGTTTCCACGAAGGCAAGCTGATCCAGCGCCTGCTCGACCACGGCTACGCGGTGGTCGCGCCCGCCGCACCGGCCGATCTGTTCTGGCAGACCAACCTGCCCGGGCTGTCCAGCACCTATGAGCTGGGCACCGACTACGACTTCCTCGGCAACGTGTTCGATGCGATCGCCGCCGGCACGTTCGGCCCGCTCGATCCGCTGCGGCGCTACGCCACCGGCATTTCCAGCGGCGGCTACAACACCAGCCGCATGGCGGTGTCCTTCCCCGGCGAGTTCCGCGCGCTGGCCGTGCAGTCCGGTTCGTATGCGACCTGCGGTGGGCCGATGTGCACCGTGCCCGAGGTGCTGCCGGCCGACCATCCGCCGACGCTGTTCCTGCACGGTTTCATCGATCCGGTGGTGCCGTGGTGGACGATGAACGCGTATTACGGCCGCCTGCAGGCGCAGGGGATCGAGACCGCGCTGTACACCGAAGCGCTGGGTGCCCATGCCTGGTTCACCAGCTCGCCCGCCCGCATCGTGGCCTGGTTCGACGCACATCCCTGATGCCGCCGAAGATGAACTCTTCATCTTCCATACGGGCGATCTCACAGGATGAGACCGCCCTGCCCTAGCGTTTGCGCATGGAGACCATACACAAACTGGCGATCCTGGCCGATGCCGCCAAGTACGACGCGTCCTGTGCCTCCAGCGGCGCGGGGCGGCGCGATTCGCGCGCGTCCGGCGGCATCGGCAGCACCGACGGCCCCGGCATCTGCCACAGCTACACCCCCGATGGCCGTTGCGTGTCGCTGCTGAAGATCCTGCTGACCAATTTCTGCATCTACGACTGCGCGTACTGCGTCAACCGGGTATCCAGCAACGTGCAGCGCGCGCGGTTCAGCGTGGACGAGGTCGTCGCGCTGACCATGGACTTCTACAAGCGCAACTACATCGAAGGGTTGTTCCTTTCCAGCGGCATCATCCGCAACGCGGACTACACCATGGAGCGCATGGTCGAGGTCGCGCGCGTGCTGCGCGAGGAGCATCGCTTCGCCGGCTACATCCACCTCAAGACCATTCCCGAAGCGTCGCCGGAACTGCTGGCCGCAGCGGGTCGGTACGCCGACCGGCTGTCGATCAACATCGAGCTGCCGACCGAGGCGGGCCTGGCCAGCTTCGCACCGGAGAAATCGTTGCCCTCCATCCGCGGTGCCATGGGTGAGCTGCGCTGGCGGATCGAAGAGGCCAAGGAGGCCAGGAAGGGCGATGCAGCCGCAGCTGCCACGACCACGCCTGCGCCGCGTGTATCGCGTGCGCGGCCGCGCCCACCCAAATTCGCACCCGCCGGCCAGAGCACGCAGATGATCGTCGGCGCCGATGGTGCCAGCGACCAGCAGATCCTCACCGCGGCTGACAACCTCTACGGCAACTACCGCATGCGCCGCGTCTACTACTCGGCCTTCAGCCCCATCCCCGATGCGAGCCGGATCCTGCCGCTGCAGGCCCCGCCACTGGCGCGCGAGCATCGGCTGTACCAGGCCGACTGGCTGCTGCGCTTCTACGGCTATGGCGTGGAGGAGATCACCGATACCACCCAGGGCGGCATGCTCGACCTGGATATCGATCCGAAGATGGCCTGGGCGATCCGTCACCCGGAACGCTTCCCGGTCGACCTCAACATCGCGCCGAAGGAGCTGCTGCTGCGCGTACCCGGGCTGGGCGTGCGCAACGTCAAGCGCGTGTTGATGGCGCGTCGACACGTGCGCTTGCGCGTGGCCGACGTGGCGCGGCTGCGCGCACCGATGAGCAAGCTGCTGCCGTTCGTGCAGCTGGCTGACCACCATCCGCGCAAACAGCTGGACGACCCCGCCACGCTGCGTGCACGGCTGGCGCCGCCACCGCGCCAGGCCTCGCTGTTCCCTGACCTTGCCACGCACTGAGATGGCACGCTGGAGCGTACGCATCGACCCGGCGTGGTCGTTGGAGGCGTGGCGAGACGCCGCGCGCCTGGCCCTGCACCGTGGCATCGCGCCGGCCGAGCTGGACTGGCTGCAGGGGCAGGAGTCCTCGTTGCTGGACGCGCCCGCGTTGCCGCCGATGCGCGATGCCGACACCGCCGCAGCCGACACGCCCACCTACGTATCCAGGGCCTTCGTCGAGCTTGCCGCCACCTGCCTGTGCCACCGCGATCCACAGCGCATGGCATTGTTGTATCGGATGCTGTGGCGCATCGCGTCGGGCGAACGTGGGCTGCTGTCCATTCCCACCGACCCGGACGTGCAACGCGCGATGGCACTGGCCCAGGCGGTGCGCCGCGACACCCACAAGATGAAGGCGTTCGTGCGCTTCCGCGAAGTGCCCGGCGAGCAGGACGCCTTCATCGCGTGGTTCGAGCCGGACCACCACATCGTGGACCGCGTTGCACCGTTCTTCGCGCGTCGCTTCACCGGCATGCGCTGGGCGATCCTGACCCCGGCGCGCAGCGTCAGCTGGGATGGGCAGGCGCTGTCATTCGGCCCGGGCGGCAGGCAGGACGACGCGCCTGCCGAAGATGCGCGGGAAGAACTCTGGCGCACGTACTACGCCAACATCTTCAATCCGGCGCGGCTCAACACGCGGATGATGCAGCAGGAGATGCCGGTCAGATACTGGAAGCATCTTCCCGAGGCAAGCCTGCTGCCAACGCTGGTGCGTGATGCCGGCGACCGTGTGCAGGACATGCACGACCGTGGCGCGCAGGCGCCGCAGCGCCGCATCCCCGAACGCAGCATTGCGCTGCGTGCGCCGGCCACCGCCAATGGCGACGACCTGGATGCGCTGCGCACGGCGGCGGCGGGCTGCCGCCGCTGCCCGCTCTGGGAGCCGGCCACCCAGACCGTGTTCGGCGAGGGCCCGCGCGATGCGCAGGTGATGCTCGTAGGCGAACAGCCCGGCGACGCGGAGGACCTCAGCGGCCATCCGTTCGTCGGCCCGGCCGGCCAGCTGCTGGACCGCGCGTTGCGCGAGCTGGGCATCGATCGCAGCACGCTGTACCTGACCAATGCGGTCAAGCACTTCCGCTTCGAGCGGCGCGGCAAGCGGCGCATCCACAGCAAGCCACAGGTAACCCATATCAACGCCTGCCGCCCGTGGCTGCTGAATGAGATCGAGCAGGTACGCCCGGCGGTGATCGTCTGCCTGGGCGCCAGCGCCGCCTCGGCGGTGTTCGGGGCAGGGTTCAACCTGATGGAGAACCGTGGGCGCTGGCACGCACTGGACGACGGCACCCGGGCGTTCGCCACGGTGCATCCGGCATGGGTGCTGCGGCAGCCCGAAGGCGACGCGCGTGCGGCGGCATACCAGCTGTTTGTCGATGATCTTCGCCAGCTGACCGGTCCGCAGCGCGCGCGTTGATGGCCGACATGCAACGTGCCGGCCTGGTCGGGAAAATCTACCGGTTCAGCGCTGAAACGCCAGATAGCCCACAAGGGCGACGCAGTCCCCCGCATGCGGATCTGGGCCGAGCACCGCCAGGTTGAACAGGATCGACGCGGCAATGACCCTACCGGTGCCGACCTATTGTCGGTGCCGGCAGCGCCACGCCACGAGGTCGATCTGGTCGGTCAATGCGCCGCCATGTAGATGTCCTGCAGCACCGCCTTTTCCAGTTCCAGCTCGGTCAGCAGGTTCTTGACGATGTCGCCCAGGCTGAGAATGCCAACCAATTTGGCGTTCTCGGTCACCATCAGATGGCGGTGGCGCGAGTAGGTCATCAGCGCCATGGCCTGCTTGAGGGTCGCCTCCGGCGCGATGCCTTCCAGGCCAGCCGACGGCAAGCTGGAAATGACGCGCCTGCCGGCCTGCGGGCCGTCTTCGGCCAGACTGCGCACGATGTCTTTCTCGGAAATGATCCTTACCGGCGCATCATCCTTCATCACCACCAGGGCAGCGATCTTGTGCGCGCTCATCTTGTGCGCGGCTGCACCGATCGTGTCCTCCACGTCGATGGTGACGATGGCTTCTTTCTTGGATTGCAGAACTTCGCGGACGTTCATTCTTGTTTCCTGTTGCAGGTTACTGAAGTCGAGAGGTGCGCCTGGTTGCGGCGAGGCAGGCGGCACGGCGTGCGCCCGGTCCTCGGTCACTCGATTCTACGGCCGCACCTTGGCCCAGGAGTTTGCAGATCTGGGACAGTTCGTCGTCGAAAACGGCTGACGACCCCGAGAATGGCACCGCGGCTAAAACCGTCGCTGAACGCCGCCGCCGGGCACGACTAAAGTTCCGCGGCCCCCTGCCGGGTGGCGCGCCCCAATGGGGGCGACGCGGTGACCGCCTGCCCGGT
>NZ_JBFULB010000205.1:0-7076 GCF_056400545.1 Stenotrophomonas sp. P5_A8
GCTCTACCGGGCGCGGCATGAAAAAAGGGGTAGCCCGGCTGGGCCACCCCTTCGTATCCGTCTGCTTGGTCGACTGGAATAGTTGGTCCAACCGCCACCCTTGAAGGATAAAGGTCCTCGATCTGACACACTGCACGTCCATGCCGTAAGTTGGTCCAGCTCGACCATCTACCAGCGACTCTGGCGTGCAAGGCGATGGAATGGTTAGTCCAACAGGCAGTCCTTTACCGGTACCGGACTCGAGCCAATCATCCTCAGACCGAGACTCTGTGTTGATCCAGGGCTTCCAAACCTTCCTTTTTTGCCCCAGCGAGACGCTCGACAACTGGTCCCCGAGATCGCCACCTTCTTTGGCGAAGTTGCTCCGCATTAGCTCGGAAGGGAGCTGCTTGGTCGGCGATCACTCGCCCTTCGTCACGATCTACTGGGATATCCAGAGCACTTCAGTCCGCGTGTCCGTCCGGGCGGGGGTCGCCACGGGCTACTCCCCCTTCCGTCAAGGGGGCTGGGTTCTACCCCAGATATCACGGACGGTTGTAAGAGAAGGGCTGCAACATTCTGATCTTGCCTGGTCACTCYTCGTCGCACCCTTGGATTATGGCGTTGCTCGATGTAGCCAAACACATCCGCTCGTGCTGCACCCAACGTCAGGTAGCTGGTTCTATAGATCCGCTCACGCTCGAACCGCGCCAAAAAGCCTACGCAGGCAGCTTTGTCGCCGCAATGACCCGCCGCACTCATTAAACAGATCAAGCTGCTGCCCGACAGATGGCCCCAGCAGTCACCGCTCCTGAGCAGACTGCCGCTGGCGTGGCCCCACCCGCCGCATGTCCATACTGGCTTCCAGAATCGCAGATGCCGGATCGGCAACTTCGCGTCCATTCATCTGTCCAAGACAGGTTTCTTCTACCCAAGCAACGCGCGCGCGTTCAACAGTCACCGGTGAATGCAGGAGCACACAATTCCCCGCAACACCCGCACAAAAATGCCTCCCTAAGTGGCATTGCCTTATCATTCGGCAGCGTATATCTTCGGATCCTTGGGTTGTCACAGGCGTTCAACCCTTGACATCGATATTCGGACCCCAGTGACTTAAGTGCCACAAGGAGAAGGTTGGACCGATGGTACGTTATGCTTTGCCCGATACCGGGCTCGACGTCGCGCAGGTGCGCGAGCGCTTGACGCATGTACAGCAAGGCGACTGGGATGTAAGGGACGGCCGATTGCCGTTGCACTGCTACTTCGCCAGCCGAACAGTAGATGAGATTTCACGGACCGCGTTCGCTCAGTTCGCTGATTCCAATGCGCTTGCCCCCGCAGCGTTTCCAAGCTGCCAGCGTATGGAAAACGACGTAGTCGGGATGGTGCTGGGCCTGCTCAACGCCCCTTCTGGAGCTTCCGGGAGCATTACATCGGGCGGAACCGAGAGCATTATCCTTGCCCTGAAAGCCGCGCGTGACGAAGCGGCTGCGCGCAGCAGCTCTGGGCAGCCGAATATCGTCATTCCGGAATCCGCGCATCCCGCCTTCGATAAAGGTGCGCAGCTTCTCGGAATAACCGTGACGCGCACCCCAGTTGGAGCAGATCTACGCAGCGACGTATCCGCAATGGAATCGGCCATCACGCCCGACACCATTCTCATCGCCGGCTCGGCTCCTTCATTGCCATTTGGACTCATTGATAGGATCGACGAACTAAGCGAACTCGCACAGCGGCGGCGTGTATGGCTACATGTCGATGCCTGCGTGGGTGGTTTGCTTTCACCCTTTGTACGTGAACTTGGATACGACCTGCCTGCCTTCGATTTCGACCTGCCTGGTGTACGTTCGCTTTCTGCAGATCTGCACAAATTTGGCTATTCGGCCAAAGGCGCTTCGTTGATTCTATATCGGAGCTTGGACGACCAGCGCTTCCAGTTCAATCATTTCGCCCATTGGCCCAAGGGCGAGTACTTCACCCCAACACTAAGCGGCACGCGCTCCGGCGGGCCGATCGCATCGGCCTGGGCCGTCATGCACCATTTGGGCAGGCAGGGCTACCTTGGTATCACCGCAGCACTGATGGATCTGCGTGATCGCCACCTGCAAAGACTGGCCTCAATCAGGGGCCTGGCCGTCATCGCACCCCCACACCTCACCATCATCGCTACAGCCTCGGACGAACTTGATGCCTTTGACATCGCCAGGAGGATGAGCGACCGCGGGTGGTACATGAGTCTGGTCGCGCGGCCACGGGCTATTCATCAGACCGTCAACCTGGTTCACGCTGCCCGGCTTGACGAGTACTTCCGCGATCTCCGGCTGGCAGTCGAGGAAGTACGCGCCCAACCGCCGGCTCAACGACATTCTGCCAAGGACCAGCTGGTGTTGACATATTGAGCGCCCGCAGGGAACGCCAGCACGCGATGTACGCACGCATGAAACACGGATGCCTGGAAGGGCCAGCAAGCAGGGATGAGCTTGGATGAATACTAGGGATGGGTTGCTGCGCGGGCTCAGCAAGCAGCGGATGGAACAGCTGCTCGCCTTGGCCAGGACCAAAACGCCGGCACCAAGTGTGCTTCTCTCAGCTCCCATCGAGAGTATTCCGCGCAACGGCGATCTGCCCGCGTCTTTTGCCCAGCGCCGATTATGGCTCATCAACCAGCTGGATCGCGGCGCCACCCACTACAACATGCGCGTTGCGCTTCAACTGCGGGGACCGCTGAATGTCACCGAGCTCACGTCCGCGCTCGACGCGCTGTTCGAGCGACATGAATCACTGCGCTCTGTGTTCGTGGAGCGGCAGGGTGAGCCGCGCGTGCACTTGCTTGCCACCTCGCAGGGTCTGCCGCTGATCTTTGACGACCTGCGCACACAGAGCGATCCCGATGCGGCGCTGGCGATGATCCAGCACACCGAAGCCACAACGCCATTCGATCTGGCGGAAGGTCCGCTGATCAGGTCGCGGCTGATCCAGGTGCAGGATGAATCCTACCTGCTGATCCTCTCCCAACACCACATCATTTCCGATGGCTGGTCGCTCGGAATCCTTGCACAGGAGCTCTGCGAGCTCTACGCAGCCAAGCTGCAGCGTCGAGAGCCACTCCTTTCGACGCTATCCATCCAGTACCCGGATTTCGCAGCGTGGCAACACAAGGAACTGACGCGGGAGCGCCTGGACGGCCACCTCGAATACTGGCGCAGCCAACTTGAAGGGATTCCCCAGCTTCTGTCCCTGCCCACCGATCGGCCTCGATCAACACTTCAATCCACGGTCGGCGCGTCCGTGCCGATTTCCATCGACGCGGCGCTCACCGCCCGCCTGAAGGCACTGGCGCTCACGCACAACACTTCATTGCATGTCGTACTGCTGGCTGCGTGGAGCATCGTGCTCTGCCGCCTCTCCGGCCAGGACGACATCATCATCGGCAGCCCGTCGGCCAATCGTGACCGTATTGAGATCGAGCCACTCACAGGCTTCTTCGTCAACATGCTCGCCCTGCGCATCAAACTCGATGGCAAGCCAACGATCGCGGAACTGCTCGCCCGCATCCGGGACACCTCGCTGCAGGCACAGGCGCACCAATCCGTTCCATTTGACCTTGTTGTCGAGACGCTGAAGCCGGCACGCAGGCGTGATGCCAGCCCGATCTTCCAGGTTCTGTTCACTCTCCAGAACACGCGCGAACCTGTCATCACCCTTCCTCACGTGAGCGTCCAGCTCCTTCCGCAGCCATCGAACCAGGTCAAGTTCGATCTTGAGCTCACCCTCGGCGAACAGGGACATCTCATCGAAGGCAGCCTCAATTACGCCACCGCGCTCTATGACGCAGCCACCATGCAGCGACACCGCGCCTACCTGCAGGAAACACTGCAGTCGATGGTCGGGTCTGCATCACTTCCGGCACTGCAGATGCGAATGTTGCCGTGCGAGGAACATGAAATCGTGACTTCACGCTTCAGCGCCAGCGGTTCCAGCCAGATGCCTTCCCGGTTGGCCCATGAAGCATTCGAGGACCAGGTCCATCTCAACGGCGCCGCGATTGCAGTTGAATGCGATGGACAGGCGCTTACATATGACGAACTGAACATACGCGCCAATCGCATTGCACACCTGTTGCGGGGCGCCGGCATTGCCCCCGACCAGCGTGTGGCCCTCTTCATGCCGCGCTGCATCGAGATGTTGGCTGCCCTGTTGGGCGTGCTCAAGGCGGGGGCCGCGTACGTGCCCATTGACCCGGTGTTGCCGGCGAAACGACTGGCCTATCTGTTGAGCGACAGTGAGCCCCAATGCGTACTTGCACATTCCTCGGTCCGTTCGCTGCTGCCGGACAGCGGACTGCAGGTTCTGGAGCTGGACAAGGACGCAGAGCTGGCCGCGCAGCCTTCCAGCAACATTCCTCGTGCTGACAGTGGCCTGACCGACCGGCATCTGGCTTACGTGATCTATACCTCCGGGTCTACCGGCCAGCCAAAGGGGGTGATGGTCGAGCATCGAGGCCTCTCCTGCTACCTGCAGTGGGCATTGCAGGAATACCGGTGCAGGGCCCCGATGGTTTCACTGGTCTCCTCGCCGATCACATTCGACGCGACAATCACCAGCCTCTACCTTCCGCTGCTGAGCGGTGGCCGTGCACTGTTGTTGGGGGAAAGCGGCAGCCAGGACGAATTGGCAACTATCCTCAGCGCCCCTGATCACATCGACCTCGTCAAGATCACCCCATCGCATCTCCACCTGCTGGGCGAGCGCCTGCGGCGCGAGAGACAGTTGATCCACGTCGGCTGCTTCGTGGTCGGCGGCGAGGCACTCCCCGTGCAGACCGTGGCGCTGTGGCGCGAACTGGCGCCGCGTACTCGTATTGTCAACGAGTACGGACCGACAGAAGCCGTGGTCGGTTGCACCACCTTCGATGCCAGCGCCGACTTCGATCCCGCCGCGAGTCTGGTCCCGATCGGTCGCCCGGTCACCAATGCCCGCATCTATATCGTCGACCAGCACCTCCAGCCGGTACCGATCGGGATGACTGGCGAGCTGCTGATCGGTGGCCCGCAGGTCGCACGCGGGTATCTCAACCAACCGGAGTTGAGCCAAGCGCGCTTCATCGACAACCCCTTCGATTTGTCAGCAGGAAAGGTCTACAGAACCGGGGACATGGGCCGCTGGCGGATCGATGGCAGCATCGAGTACCTGGGACGTAACGATTTCCAGGTGAAGTTGCGCGGCTTCCGGATCGAGCTTGCGGAAATCGAGGGGCAGTTGGCCCGTGTGGAGGGGGTGCAGGACGTTGCGGTCATTGCGCGCGCCGATGGCGCAGACGACATGGAGCTGGTGGCCTATGTGGTTCCCAGGCGCAACGCCCAGCTCTCGGCACTGCTGCTTCGCCACGAGCTCGCCCAGGTGCTGCCCGGGTACATGCTGCCGAGCGCATTCGTACTGCTGCCAACGCTGCCGCTTACCGCCAACGGAAAGCTGGACCGCGATGCGCTGCCAGTGCCCGATCGGCAGGCACGTGCAGTGCGTACCTACGAGGCGCCACGGGGTGAGGTGGAGGAACTCGTAGCGCGGATATGGGCAGGGCTACTGTCGGTGGAACGCGTGGGTCGGCACGACCATTTCTTCGAGCTCGGCGGGCACTCGCTGATGGCGGCAAGAATGCTTGGCCGGCTGCAGGATGAGCTTGACCTGCCACTGGACCTGGCGACCGTATTCGATCACCCGACATTGGCTGACTTTGCAGAAAGCATCCTGATGGGCATCTACGCTCGACTGGGACCTTCCGGGGAGATCGAGGCATTGATCGCAGACATTACTGAGCGGGAAACCAAGTGAAGACCATCGTCAGGAAATCGGCAGTGACGCCAGAGGCGTTTGTCAGTGACCACCTGCAGTCCGGCGAGCCAGTCATCGTGACCGATGCGATGCATGGCTGGCCAGCTCTCATGCGCTGGGGACCGGATTATCTCAAGCAGAAATGCGGTGATATGGAAGTACAGGTCTACGATGATCTTTTTGCGCTGCAGAACATCGAAACGCTGTCAGACTACTTGGACAACAACTTCGGCAAGTCGGCCAGCATTCTGTCCAACGAGTATGTCCGTGCCTACGTGCGCTTCAAGGATGTCGATTTCACCTGGGCAGATACTCTCTTCGAGGTCCTGGCCGAGGATTGGGATCACCCGGCGTTCTTCCCGTGTGATGGCTTCGTTCTGCCATGCGTGCCCAAAGGTGGCCATCGTTCACCCGTCACCGGTCTTTTCCCCTACAAGGGGCTGTTCATCAGTGGTCGCGGCGGGCGCACGCGCTTACACCGCGACCCGTTCGGCACCGATGCGGTGCTGTGCCAGTTTTACGGTGAGAAGCGCCTGACCTTCTATGCGCCGAGCCATGCCGACAAGCTCATGGATGCTCAAGGTTATGTCGACCCGCAGGCCGTTGATCCGCATCGCTTCCCCGACTTTAACCTGATCGAGCCCACCTTTGAGGACGTGCTCCGTCCTGGCGAGATCCTGTTCATTCCGGGCTCCTGGTTCCATGACGTCACTTCGATATCCGATTCGATCTCGGTGACTTGGAACTTTGTCCACGAAGAACATGCCGAGCCGTACCGGCGCGAAGTCGCCAATCCGCACAACAACTTCGATCGGGACATGCTCGCCTATCTGGGCGGCCTCGCCTAGAACTTCTTTTGTAGCGCCCGAATTTCGCATTCTGCAATCTCACATGGACGGGAAATCCAGATGTCAATTACCGAAAAGCTCAGGAASCTGACGCTCTCCGAACTGGCCGAGCTGCGTAACCGAGGGGCCGACAAGCCGATCCGCCTTCCCGCCATTGCACCGCTGGAGCGGGAAGCCGGTGCGCTGAGCGTTTTATCGTATGCGCAGCAACGTCTATGGCTGCTTGCGCAGATGCAGGGAGCCAGCGCCGCCTACACGATCCCATTGGCACTGGCGCTGCGCGGTCACCTGGATGTTGCCGCGCTGCGCAAGGCGCTGGACGCATTGGTGGTACGCCACGAATCCCTGCGCACGTCGCTGGTCGTTGTCGACGGCACGCCGAAGCAGCGCATCGAGCCAGCCGAGGCTGGGTTCCCG
>NZ_JBFULB010000206.1:0-7048 GCF_056400545.1 Stenotrophomonas sp. P5_A8
GGAAGGGTTGCAGGGCCATGGCCGGCAGGCTGACTACGGCCAGGGCGCCAGCGGCGATCCAGGTCAGCGGACGGTTCATCAGGTTCATGCTCAGACTCCTTGGTATTCGATCAGGCGCAGATCAATCCGATCTTCGCCATCTTCGCGTTGCAGGATGCGCACCGGCGTGGGAACACCGTTGGCGATCCAGAGGATGGTTTCGTCATTGCCGCCGTTGGTCCGATGGACCCGCAGCGCGTTGTAGGAGAGCTCGCCGACCTGCACGTTCTCGGTGTCGGGGGCGGCCTGGTAGTCGTGCTGGCGCACGCGGCCGACATCAACGTAGCGGTAGTGCATCTGCCCGCCCGGACGGGCGTCGCGCATGATCGCCAGGTTGATCAGCAGCGCGCTTTGATCGCCGGGTTGCAGCGGGATCGGCTGGGTGCGTTCCTTCTTCAGGTCGCCCAGCCACTGCGCGGTGCCGGCCTGCCAGTTGTAGGTGCCGCTGACCTTCTTGCCCAGAAACAGGCCTTTGCGCACGGTGGCCTGGCTGATGGGCACGTAGGTGTCGCCCTGTTTTTCGAAGACCGTGCTCTGTTCCAGGTTCAAACCGAGCACGCTGGCAAAGCCGCGCCGGCCGACCACCTGCATGTCCACCCGCCACTGCGCGCCGCCGGTGTGGGTGACGCGCATGGTGGCGTCACCGGCTTCCTTGCCCTTGTACAGGGCCTGGTAGGTGGCGGTGAACGGTTCCAGCGCGGGCGCCTCCCAGCTGATCGCAGGCATTGCCGGGGGCGCGGCCGGGGCCGGCGGCTCCTGCGCCTGTGCGATGGCCACGGTGCACAGCAGGGATGCAAGCAGCAGCACGGGCTTGGACGGGGAGGTCTTCATGCGGGCAGGGAAAGAAGGGAGGGAAGAGGATGCCAGCGAACGGATCAGCAGCGCGTGTGCGTGCCGGTCACGCGTTCAGCTTGCCGGCGCAATCTAGGCGCAGCGGCCTAAACAGGGGGTGACCGTCGACCTGCAGTTGCCCCTCACGTTCAGCCACGCGGCCGGCCACCAGCCACTGCAGGCTGGCGATCAGCAGCGGATGTTCCACCGCCAGCACGCGCTGGGCCAGGGTTTCGGCGGTGTCGCCGGGCGCTACCGGCACCCGCGCCTGGGCCAGTACGGTGCCGGCATCCAGCTCGGGCACCACGAAGTGCACGCTGGCGCCGTGCTCGGCATCGCCGGCCTCCAGCGCGCGCGCATGCGTATGCAGGCCCTTGTAGAGCGGCAGCAGGGAGGGATGGATGTTGACCAGCCGACCGTCGAAGCGTTCAACGAAATGCCGGCCGAGGATGCGCATGTAACCGGCGCAGACCACCCAATCCGGCGCGAAGCCGGCCAGCGCATCGCCGAGCGCGGCATCGAACGCGTCGCGGTCGGCGAAGTCCCGGGGCGAGCGTGCCCAGCGCTGTTCGGCCGCCACGTGCTGCAACGCAGGCGCCTCGGGCTTGTCCGACAGCACCGCGACCACCTCGGCATCGAGCTGGCCGGCGCCGATCGCGGCGAGGATCGCCTGCAGGTTGCTGCCACGGCCAGAGGCCAGCACCGCGATGCGGCTGCGCGTACGCATCACCGCGCCTCCCGGCGTGCCAACGGCCACACCAGCAGGCTGCCCAGCGTGGCCAGCAGCATGTCCGCGTGCGCATCCCACATGTCACCCTGCTGGCCGTTGTAGGCCTCGGCTGCTTCGGGCGACAACAGCAGCGCGATGCCCCATTCCAGCCATTCGTAGGCCAGGCTGGAACACATGATCGCCATCACCGACAGGGTGAAGGCCTGGCCGATGCGCAGGGCCGGCCAGCCATGCCGGACCAGCTGTACCAGCGCCGGGGTGAAGCACAGGCCGTAGAGCAGGTGGATCAGCCGGTCGAAGTGGTTGCGCTGCCAGCCGAACGCCACGTTCGGCGACCAGCCGGTCGCGGCCTGCAGCCAGGCGTCGTAGGGCACATTGGAATAGAGCCAGCGCGCGGCCACGCAGTGGATGGCGATGAAGGCGCAGATCGCGATAAAGGCGCCATTGCCCAGCCGCCAGCGGCGATCCACCCACCACAGCGCGGCCAGCCCGATCACCGCGAGCGAGCCGTGCAATGCCTGTTCGGCCGGCCACAGTGGATGCACCCAGGTGGCGGCGAACACGGCCAGCACCCCGGCGAACGCGGTCTTCTTGGCAATGGACATGGGCGCGACGATTCGGCGGGGGAGGGTCATGGCGGGCGGTGGCGGCGGATCAGGGCGTCGGTGCGAGCGGGGTCGCAGTGCCCAGGAAGCTTTCGCGTACCGGGGCGCGTGACAGCACCATCAGGGTGAACACCCCCAGCACCGTGCCCAGCGGCATGCACAGACAGCTCAGGCCGGCCACCACCATGCACAGCGTGTGGCGGCGACGCTGCATCAGGCAACGCCCGGCGAACACCATGAGGCCGGCCAGCGTCATGCCGGCGAGGATGAAGAACAGCGACATCACCACGAACATCACCCCGACCGCTTCGGCACCCAGCGCGCCCGACGCACCACCATCGAGCGGCATCGAGCCGCTCAGCAGCGCGATGCCGAGGAACAGGTAGATCAGCGGAAACAGCGAGAAAAAGGCCACGAAGCCGGCCAGCACGTAATGCAGGATCGACAGCGTGCGCAGCTGCGACACGTCGTTGTGCGACAGTCGCGCAGCCGGCACGGCCGGCGGCGAGGCCGGCAGCGTCGGTGGCGTGTCGGCCTCCAGGCGGGGCGCCACGACGTGGATCAGCCGATCCGCACGCGTTCGGCACCGCTGGCGGTGGTGACTTCACCGATCGTCCAGTGATCCAGGCCCTGCGCGGAGACGGCGGCGGAGACGGCCTGGACCTGGTCGGCGGCCACGATCAGCACGAAGCCGATGCCGCAGTTGAAGGTGCGCCACATCTCGGCGTCCGCCACGGCGCCTTCCTTCTGCAGCCACTGGAACACCGGCGGCAGGGTCCAGGCATCGGCCTGGATGTTCAGGCCAAGGCCTTCAGGCACCACACGGATGATGTTCTCGGTCAGGCCGCCGCCGGTGATGTGGGCCATGCCGTGAATGGCCGCGCCGTGGCTCTTCAGCAGCGCCAGGATCGGCTTGACGTACAGGCGGGTCGGGGCCATCAGTGCATCGACCAGCTTGACCCCGCCCTCCAGCTCAAGGTCGGCCGGCTGGCCGGCGCGGTCGTAGATGYGGCGCACYAGCGAATAACCGTTGGAGTGCGGGCCGGAGGAGGCGATGCCGATCAGCACATCGCCGGCGGCCACGCTGGCGCCGTCTTTCAGCTCGCTCTTTTCGACACCGGCGACGGTGAAGCCGGCCAGGTCATACTCGCCGGGGGCGTACATGTCCGGCATTTCAGCGGTTTCGCCGCCGATCAGCGCGCAGCCGGCCTCGGTGCAGCCGTTGGCGATGCCGCCCACGACCGCTGCGGCGGTGTCGATGTCCAGCTTGCCGGTCGCGAAGTAATCCAGGAAGAACAGCGGTTCGGCGCCCTGCACCAGCACGTCGTTCACGCACATGGCGACCAGATCGATGCCGATCGTGTCGTGGCGGCCCAGCTGTTGTGCCAGCTTCAGCTTCGTGCCAACGCCGTCCGTGCCCGACACCAGCACCGGCTCGCGGTACTTGTTGGACAGGTCGAACAGGGCCCCGAAGCCACCCAGCCCGCCCATCACTTCAGGGCGGAAGCTGCGCTTGACCAGCGGCTTGATGCGCTCGACCAGTTCGTTGCCCGCGTCGATGTCGACGCCGGCGTCGCGGTAGGTCAGGGGAGAGGGATTGGACGGGGAATTGGTCACGGGCGTCGGCGCTGCGCTGGGGTGAAAGCGCGATTTTAACAGGCCACGTTGGCGCGCAGGCCCTATTCGGGCAACAATTCCCCCCGGATACGCTCAATGGAAGTCCTGATGCGCCGCAGCCTCTTTTTGATGATGCTCCTCACGCTATGCCTGCCGGTGGCCACGATGGCCCAGAGCGGGCTGCGTACCGAAGGCGACGTGGCCACTGCCAGCGGTGCTTACGAGGCCGAAGTACCGGTCAACAGCCAGGCCGATGCCGACCGCAACGGCGCCCTGTCGCGCGCGCTGGGCGTGGTGCTGGGCAAGTTGTCCGGCGACCGCAGCGTCATGGCGCGCCCGGGTGTGGCCCAGGCCCTGCGCGGGGCCAAGGACTACGTGGCCAGTTATGACTACCGCCAGGACCAGAGCACCTCGGCCAGCGGTGCCCCCAGTTTCCGCACCATGCTGGTGGCCCGGTTCCGCGAGGATGAGGTGGACGGCCTGATCTCCGCGCTGGGCCTGCCGTTGTGGCCGCAGCCGCGGCCCAAGCCGGTGGTCTGGCTGGCCATCGACGACGGCTCCGGCCCGCGTCTGGTCAGCGTGCAGCAGGCCAATGCGGCACGCCCGCTGCTGGCCCGTGCGGTCGAGCGTGGCTACAAGCTGGGCCTGCCCGGCGGCAGCGCGGCCGAACAGGCACTGGTCGGCGCGATCTGGCGTCAGGACACCGCTGCGGTGGCGCGCGCGTCCTCGCGCTACGCCCCGCCGATGCAGCTGGTGGGCAAGCTGTACCGCGCCAACGGCGGCTGGGTGGCCGACTGGGTGTTCGTGGACGGTGGCAAGGAACTGAACAAGTGGACCACCAAGGACAGCGATGCCCGCCGGGCCATGGCCGGCGGTGCTGACGGCACTGCCGATGCGCTGGTGCGCCGGTATGCCAAGGCCGGTGTCGCCACGGGTGCGGCTGGCAGCTACACCATCGCGGTGACCGGGCTGGACAGCGCCGAGGATTACCTGCGCCTGGCTGCGGGCCTGCGCGAGAACCCGGTGGTGCGCAACATCACCCCGCTGCGTGCCTCGGGCAACCGCCTGGAGCTGTCGCTGGACATGACCACCGGCCTGGCCGGCCTGAACCGCATGCTGGGCGACAACGGCGTGATCGTGCCGCTGGCCCCGCTGCCGGTGCCGATCGATCCCAATGAAGCGCCCGGCACCCCGCCGCCCCCGGCCAGCAACGAGTACCGCCTGCGATGATCCTGACCCCCGAAGCGGAGATCGCGCAGTTCCTGCGCCGCCTCAAGTACGTCCTGGTGGCGCTGGCGGCCGGTTGGGTGATCTGGTTGTTGGGCCCGATCCTGACCCCGTTCGTGCTCGCCCTGGCGCTGGCCTGGCTGGGCGACCCGCTGGTCGACCGGATCGAGGCGACCGGTCGTTCGCGCAATACCGGCGTGGTGCTGGTGTTCGTGGCGATGATCCTGATGATCACCGCCGCGCTGCTGATCCTGGTGCCGATGATCGAACGCCAGATCGCCACGCTGGTGGCGGCCATTCCGCAGGCGCAGCAGTGGCTGATGCAGACCGGCATTCCCTGGTTCGAGCAGAAGACCGGCCTGGAGATCATGCAGTGGATGGATCCGGACCGCCTGATCGAGTGGGTGCGCAGCCATTGGCAGCAGGCGGGCGGCTTCGCCAAGACGTTCTTCGGCTACGTCTCGCGTTCGGGCTTCACGATGGTGACCTGGGTGGTCAACATCCTGCTGCTGCCGATCCTGGCGTTCTACTTCCTGCGTGACTGGGACAAGCTGGTCGAACGGGTGGCCTCGATGATCCCGCGCAATCACATCGGCACCATCACCAAGCTGGCCCGCGAATCGGACGAAGTGCTGGGTGCGTTCATCCGTGGCCAGTTCCTGGTGATGATCGCGCTGGGCGTGGTGTACGCCGCCGGCCTGTCGTTGGTGGGCCTGAAGCTGGGCCTGTTGATCGGCCTGGTGGCCGGCCTGATCAGCTTCATCCCGTACCTGGGCGCGACCACCGGCATCGTGATGGCCATTGCCGCCGCGCTGGTGCAGGCGCAGGGCTTCGACCTCAAGCTGCTGATCCTGGTCGGTGTCGTGTTCACCGTGGGCCAGCTGCTGGAAAGCTACGTGCTGACCCCGCGCATCGTCGGCGACAAGATCGGCCTGCATCCGGTGGCGGTGATCTTCGCGGTGATGGCCGGCGGCCAGCTGTTCGGTTTCCTCGGCATGCTGCTGGCACTGCCGGTGGCGGCGGTCAGCAACGTGCTGCTGCGCTACGCGCACCAGCGTTACCGGCAGAGTGACCTGTACGCCGGCGAGCGCTCGGCGATCGTGCTGGATTCCTACATCGACAAGCCGACGATCATTGTCGAGACCTCACCGAAGGCGCCTGACCCGCAGTGAGTGTCGTCCCGCAGCTGCCGCTCGCCCTGCGCTATCCGCAGGACGAGCGCCTGGAAACCTTCATCGGCGCACCCGACGGTGCGCTGGCGCAGCTGCGTGCCATCGCGGTGGGCGCCGCGCACGACTGGGTGTACCTGGAAGGCGCGGCCGGCACCGGCAAGACCCACCAGGCGCTGGCGATGTGTTCGCTCGCCGAACAGGCTGGCCGGCAGCCGACCTACCTGCCGCTGAAGGCGGTGGTGGGGCGTACCCGCGCCGCGCTGGAGTCGCTGGAAGGCCGCGACCTGGTCGCGCTGGATGGGCTGGATGCAGTGGCCGGCCAGCGCGAGGACGAGGTGGCGCTGTTCGATTTCCACAACCGTGCGCGCAGCGCCGGCATTACCCTGCTGTATACCGCCCAGCACGGCCCGGACCAGCTGGGCCTGGTGCTGCCCGACCTGCGTTCGCGCCTGCAGCAGTGCGTGCGCCTGCAGCTGCAGCCGCTGGATGACGAAGGCCGCGCGGCGGTGTTGCGCGAGCGCGCGCTGCGGCGTGGACTGGCGATCGACGAAGCGGCGATCGAATGGCTGTTGACCCACACCGGCCGCGAGCTGGGCAGCCTGGTAAGCCTGCTGGACTGGCTGGACCGTGAATCCATGGCCGCGCAGCGGCGCATCACCGTGCCGTTCCTGCGGCAGGTGCTGGAAGATGGCCCGCCCCGGTTGTAGAGCCGACCGTTGGTCGGCTGCTCAGGACACGGCCCCCACCGTGTAGAGCCGACCGTTGGTCGGCTGCTCAGGACACGGCCCCCCACCGTGTAGAGCCGACCGTTGGTCGGCTGCTCTCCG
>NZ_JBFULB010000207.1:0-7027 GCF_056400545.1 Stenotrophomonas sp. P5_A8
GGCCTCGTCGAAACTGGCGGAGCGGACGGGACTCGAACCCGCGACCTCCGGCGTGACAGGCCAGCATTCTAACCAGMTGAACTACCGCTCCGCACTAAAACTTTTACTGCTCTTCTCAACGACGTCGATCGCCGAGAAAACTAAGGCCCCCGATTGCTCAGGGGCCTCGTCGAAACTGGCGGAGCGGACGGGACTCGAACCCGCGACCTCCGGCGTGACAGGCCAGCATTCTAACCAGCTGAACTACCGCTCCACATTTCAAACTTTTACTGGCGGTGCTGTGGTGGGTGCTGAGGGTTTCGAACCCCCGACCCTCTCCGTGTAAAGGAGACGCTCTACCGCTGAGCTAAGCACCCCAGCAAGCCGCTTAGTTTACGGCATCCTTCAGGGCTTTGCCAGCCTTGAACGACGGATTGTTCGATGCAGCGATCTTGATGGTGTCGCCGGTCTTCGGGTTGCGGCCGGTGCGGGCAGCACGTGCGCGAACCTGGAACGTACCGAAGCCCACCAGCGTCACTGCATCGCCGCCCTTCAGGGCCTTGGTGATGGACGCGATGACGGCGTCGACGGCGCGGTTGGATTCGGCCTTGGTCAGGTCGGCGGCTTCGGCAACGGCATCGATCAATTCGGTCTTGTTCATTCTGTACAGCTCCTTTGGCGGGGATTCCGCATATTCGACAGTGAAGCATCCGACCCACAATGCGGCCGGACGCCAGTGAAGTTCTCGATTCGCCGACGTCAGTGAGTGCTGACTCGCGAGTGGTGCTTTTATACCAGCGCACCCCTACCCGCGCAAGCTGAAAAGCCAATAACGACGCGGGTTTCGGCGATTTCCAGATGGCGCGTCAGTGCTTGACGCGCGTCGTGGAAGCTGTCTTGCCCTTGCTGCGCACTGTGACGCGCGCCCCATCCTTCTTGGCCTTCTTGGGCGTCAGCGGTGCCTCCAGCGCCAACTCCAGCACCTCTTCGATCCACTTCACCGGAATGATCTTCAGATCGCGGGTCACGTTGGCCGGGATATCGGCCAGATCCTTGCGGTTCTCCTCCGGGATGATCACCGTGGTGATGCCACCCCGCAGCGCGGCCAGCAGCTTCTCCTTGAGTCCGCCGATGGCGGTGACGCGGCCACGCAGGGTGATCTCGCCGGTCATCGCCACTTCGGCGCGGATCGGCACCTTGGTCAGCGTGGACACCAGCGAGGTCACCATCGCGATACCTGCGCTGGGACCGTCCTTGGGCGTGGCGCCATCGGGCACGTGCACATGCACGTCGTGCTTCTGCAGGAACTCGTTGTCGATGCCCAGCCGCTCGGCACGCGAACGCACCACCGACAGTGCCGCCGACGCCGATTCCTTCATCACGTTGCCCAGCTGGCCGGTCAGGATCAGCTGGCCCTTGCCCGGCACCAGGGTCGATTCGATCTGCAGCAGGTCGCCACCGACTTCGGTCCAGGCCAGGCCGGTGACCAGGCCGATCTCGTTCTGCTCTTCGGCACGGCCGAAGTCGACGCGGCGCACGCCCAGGTACTTGTCCAGGTTCTTGCCGTTGACCACCACGAGTGCTTTCTTCTTCGCGCCGGCCTTCTTGCCGACCTTGGCCGGCTTGACCGCAGCGACCGGCCCCGCCAGCGCGATGTCCTTGACCACCTTGCGGCAGATCTTGGCCACTTCGCGCTCGAGGTTGCGCACGCCGGATTCGCGCGTGTAGTAGCGCACGATGTCCTGGATGGCGTCGGCCTCGATCTCCAGCTCCTCCGGCTTGAGGCCATTGGCCTTGAGCTGCTTGGGCACCAGGTAACGCATGGCGATGTTGAGCTTTTCATCCTCGGTGTAGCCGGGGATGCGGATGACTTCCATGCGGTCCAGCAGCGGTCCGGGAATGTTGAGCGAGTTGGAGGTCGCCACGAACATCACTTCGGACAGGTCCAGATCCACTTCGAGGTAGTGGTCGTTGAACGCGTTGTTCTGCTCGGGGTCGAGCACTTCCAGCAGCGCCGAGGAGGGATCGCCGCGGAAATCCATCGACATCTTGTCGATCTCATCCAGCACGAACAGGGCGTTCTTGCTGCCGACCTTGTTGAGGTTCTGCACGATGCGGCCCGGCATCGAGCCGACATAGGTACGACGATGGCCACGGATCTCGGCCTCGTCGCGCACGCCGCCCAGGCTCATGCGCACGAACTTGCGGTTGGTGGCCTTGGCGATCGACTGGCCGAGCGAGGTCTTGCCCACGCCGGGCGGACCGACCAGGCACAGGATCGGGCCCTTCATCTGCTTCACGCGCGACTGCACCGCCAGGTATTCCAGGATGCGGTCCTTGACCTTGTCCAGACCGAAATGATCGGCGTCCAGCGTGTCCTGGGCGACCTTGAGGTCCTTGCGCACCTTGGTGCGCTTCTTCCACGGCACGCCCAGCAGCCAGTCCAGGTAGTTGCGCACGACGGCAGCTTCGGCCGACATCGGCGACATCTGCTTGAGCTTGTTGAGCTCGGCCTTGGCCTTGGTCTCCACCGGCTTGGGCATGCCCGCCTCGGCGATCTTGCGCGCCAGTTCGTCCAGCTCGCCCGGTGCATCGTCCAGGTCGCCCAGTTCCTTCTGGATGGCCTTCATCTGCTCGTTGAGGTAGTACTCGCGCTGGCTCTTTTCCATCTGCGACTTCACGCGGCCGCGGATGCGTTTTTCCATCTGCTGCACGTCGATCTCGCCGTCGACCAGGCCGACCAGCATTTCCAGGCGGTCGCCGATCTGCAGCGTTTCCAGCAGGCGCTGCTTGTCGGCCAGGCGCACGCTGATGTGCGCGGCGATGGTGTCGGCCAGGCGCGCGGGCTCGTCGATGCCGGCCAGCGTCTGCAGCAGCTCCGGCGGCAGCTTGCGGTTGGTCTTGACGTACTGCTCGAACAGCGACATCAGCGAACGGGCGATCGCCTCGATCTCGCGCGGCTCGCGCGATTCGTCCGATTCGATTTCCGTGGCGATGCCGTGCAGCGCGCTCTCGCGCTCGGTGACTTCGGTGACGTTGACCCGCGACAGTCCCTCGACCAGCACCTTGATGGTGCCATCAGGCAGCTTCAGCAGCTGCAGCACCTGCGCCAGCGTGCCGACCTGGTAGAGGTCGGCGGCGGTGGGGTCATCGGTCTCGGCCGACTTCTGGGCCAGCAGCAGGATGCGCTTGTCCGCCGCCATCGCCTGCTCCAGCGCGTGCATGGACTTGTCGCGGCCGACGAACAGCGGGATGACCATGTGCGGGAACACCACCACGTCACGCAGCGGCAGTACCGGCAGGTCGAGAGTCTCAGTAGGGGAACGGGCCATGTGGGCTCCAGTGGAACAGTGGGGATGGCCTCCGGGCGCCTCGCCCGGATACAAAAAAAGCCGATGGCCTCGTTATGGGGCCATCGGCTTCTAGMTGCAAGCAGTTCTGAAAAATTTCTATCAATTCAATTACTTGAACCGATTATTCAGCACCAGCCGCCTTCTGTTCAGGCGCCGGTGGCGTCTGGTAAATCAGGTACGGTTCGGACTTGTGTTCGATCACCGATTCGTCCACCACCACCTTGCTGACGTTCTCTGCCGATGGCAGGTCGTACATGGTGTCCAGCAGGACCGATTCGACGATGGTACGCAGGCCACGGGCACCGGTCTTGCGCTTGAGCGCCTTGCGGGCGATCGCGGCCAGGGCGTCCGGACGGAACTCCAGCTCGACGTGCTCCATCTCGAACAGCTTCTTGAACTGCTTGGTGATTGCGTTCTTCGGCTCGGTCAGGATCCTGACCAGGGCCGCTTCGTCCAACTCTTCCAGGGTTGCCACGACCGGCAGGCGGCCGACGAATTCCGGGATCAGGCCGAACTTGATCAGATCTTCCGGCTCGACTTCGGCCAGGATCTTGCCCACTTCCTGCTTGCGCTCGGAGCTCTTCACCTTGGCGCCGAAGCCGATGCCGCCAGCGTCGTTGGAGCGCGCCTGGATCACCTTGTCCAGCCCGGCGAACGCACCGCCGCAGATGAACAGGATGTTCTTGGTGTCCACCTGCAGGAATTCCTGCTGCGGATGCTTGCGCCCGCCCTGCGGCGGCACGCTGGCCACGGTACCTTCGATCAGCTTCAGAAGCGCCTGCTGCACGCCTTCGCCGGACACGTCGCGGGTGATCGACGGGTTCTCGCTCTTGCGCGAGATCTTGTCGATTTCATCGATGTAGACGATGCCCTGCTGTGCCTTCTCGACGTCGTAGTCGCACTTCTGCAGCAGCTTCTGGATGATGTTTTCCACGTCCTCGCCCACGTAACCGGCTTCGGTCAGCGTGGTGGCGTCGGCCATGGTGAACGGCACGTTGAGCAGGCGGGCCAGGGTTTCGGCCAGCAGCGTCTTGCCCGAACCGGTCGGACCGACCAGCAGGATGTTCGACTTCGCCAGTTCGACCTCGTCGTTCTTCTGGCGGCTCTCGATGCGCTTGTAGTGGTTGTACACAGCCACGGCCAGCGTGCGCTTGGCCCGGTTCTGGCCAATCACGTACTGATCGAGGACCTCGAGGATCTCGCGCGGCTTGGGCAGCGAACTGCGCGCCGACTGCGCCTTTTCCTCGAGTTCTTCACGGATGATGTCGTTGCACAGCTCCACGCACTCATCGCAGATGAACACGCTCGGGCCCGCAATCAGCTTGCGCACCTCATGCTGGCTCTTCCCGCAGAAAGAACAGTAGAGGATCTTGCCGGTGTCCGTGGAACGACCTTGGCGGTCTTCGCTCATGCTTCGCTTACCCAGTTACCCCACCCGCTGAACGGGGGTTCGATTCGAGAATAGCACAGGGTCAGGAGGACACCAGTCCTACCCGACCCTGCGGAAACAAGCCGGTTTGCCGGCCTGGCTGCATCATCACGCCGGGGTGATCGACTCTTCCGGACGGCGCTCGAGCACCTGGTCGACCAGACCGTAGGCCACCGCATCGGCCGCGCTCTTGAAGTTGTCGCGCTCGGTATCGCGCGCGATGGTCTCCAGCGACTGGCCGGTGTGCTTGGCCAGCACCTCGTTCAGGCGCGAACGCAGGGTCAGGATTTCACGGGCATGGATGTCGATGTCCGAGGCCTGGCCCTGGAAGCCGCCCAGCGGCTGGTGGATCATCACCCGCGAGTTGGGCAGCGCATACCGCTTGCCCGCCGCGCCGGATGCCAGCAGCAGCGCGCCCATCGAGGCGGCCTGGCCGACGCAGATGGTGCTCACGTCCGGCTTGATGTACTGCATGGTGTCGTAGATCGCCATGCCGGCGGTGACCACGCCACCGGGCGAGTTGATGTAGATGCTGATGTCCTTTTCCGGGTTGTCCGCTTCCAGGAACAGCAGCTGCGCCACCACCACGTTGGCCATGTGATCGTCGATCGGGCCCACCAGGAAGATCAGACGCTCCTTCAACAGGCGCGAATAGATGTCATAGGCGCGCTCGCCGCGGCTGGTCTGTTCGACCACCATCGGAACCATGTTCAGGGCTGTGGTTCGGTTGTCCATTAGTGAGGCACCTATTTTGGGGGGAACGACCCCGCGCCGGGGCGCGGGGCGTAAAACGCAGGCCGCTTACTGGCGGATCGCGTCCTGGAACGACAGCTGTTCTTCGGTGTGCTGGGCGCGCTCGGCGATCCAGTCGATCACCTGCTCTTCCATCACACGATTCTGCAGCCCACTCATCAGCTGGGGGTCATTACGGTACATCTCAATGACCTGCTCCGGCTCTTCATAGGTGGAGGCAATCAGGCGCATGGTTTCATTCAGGCGCTTGGGGTCCAGGCGCAGGTCGTTCTTGCGGGCCACTTCGCCGACCAGCAGGCCGACCAGCACGCGCTTGGCAGCGGCGTCCTTGAAGCCTTCATGGGCGTCGGCCGGGACGTCGCCCGGGTTGCGGCCGCTGCGACGGATCTGCTCGACCTGCTGGGCCAGCATCGCACGGGCTTCGTTCTCGACCAGGCGCGGCGGCATTTCGACCGAGGCGTAGGCGGCGATCAGCTGCTCGCCCACTTCACGGCGCAGGCGGTTCATCAGCGCGCCCTTCAGTTCGCGCTCCAGGTTGGCGCGGATGTCCTTGCGGAACTGCTCCTCGTCGCCACCCTTCACGCCGAAGCTCTTGATGAACTCGGCATCCACGTCCGGCAGCACCGGCGCGGACACGTCCACCGCCTTGACGGTGACCTTGACCTGCTTGCCGGCCAGCGCCGGAACGCGCCAATCGGCCGGGAATTCGACGTCCAGGGTCTTTTCTTCGCCCTTGGCCAGGCCGATCAGGCCCTGTTCGATCTGCTCGAACATCATGCCCTGACCCACGATCACGCTGCCCTTTTCGCTGCCTTCGGCCGGCAGGCGCTCATCGCCGGCCTGGGAGAAGGTTTCCAGCGCAACCAGGTCGCCGTCCTGCGCCCCACGGGTGACCGGGCTCCAGCTGCGACGCTGTTCGCGCAGGTTGGTGATCATCTGGTCGATGTCGGCATCGTTGATGTCGGCGGTGTGGCGGACCACGGTCAGCTTGCTGACGTCGACATCGCCAAAGTCCGGAATCAGCTCGACGGTGGCCACGAAGGAGAACTCGCCTTCCTCGCCCTTGTCGATGCGCGGGGTGCCGGCAATGCGCAGCTCATGCTCGCGCAGGGCGGCATCGAAGGTCTCGCGCAGCAGGCCGTCGACGGCTTCGCTGCGGACCTGCTGGCCGAAACGCTGTTCGATCACCTTGGCCGGGATCTTGCCCGGACGGAAGCCCTTGATGCGCGCGGTGCGGGCGATTTCGCCCAGACGGCCACTGATGTGGGTCTGCAGGCGGTCTTCCGGCAGCGAGAAGGTCAGGCGGCGTTCCAGATTGCCAGTGGATTCGATCGAAGCTTGCATGTTGACTCCTGCCACCGGCGGCAACGCCCCCGGCACGATGTGATGGATGGAACGGGTTTTGAACGCGGGGTCGTTGACGCGCATGCCCGCCGCAGCCCTGTAGTTTCGCCGATATCGGCCAGCGCCGCCAGCGCAGGGCCGGAGCGGCCGTGAAGGCCTGCCCGGGCAG
>NZ_JBFULB010000208.1:0-6944 GCF_056400545.1 Stenotrophomonas sp. P5_A8
GCCCGCACCGTGGCCGAGCGCATCGGCACGCGGCGCCGCAGGCTGGCGGCCGTGGTCKATGCGATGGGCGGCCCGTACAACCGCGGCCGGGTGACCGACCGCAGCGGCGATGCCCTGTTGCAGGCGTTGCAGGCCGACGTGATGCCGCACGTCCACGCTGGCCGCCACCTGCTGCCGCTGCTGCGCGGTGGCGCACACACCCTGCGTTACGTGCTGGTCGGCGGCCCGGCCGGCTTCAAGCCGTGGGCCGGGCATGGCGAGTCGTCCATCACCATGTCCACCACGCGCATGTACGCGCAGGTGCTGCACCAGGAAGCGCAGGCGCTGGGCGTACGCGCGCAGATGCTGGAAGTGTGCAGCCCGGTGTGCACGCCCACCAACGCGGCCAACGCCTGCATCGAATGGCCCAGCGCCCTGCTGGTCGGGCGCCGGCTGGTGTCGTTGCTGGACAACTGTACGGATAACCGCGCCATCGTCCGCTGCGACGCCCGCGATGCCGAACTGCCGCGGGGCCTGCTGCACCTGGATTGGCCTCCCCCACCGCTGCGCAACGTCGCCGGTACCGCTTGACCTCTACCAAGGTTCAGGTCCCAGGCTACGCCACCCACGTCGCCCCGCGCTCAGATTTCCTATCACCACCCCCCTCCGTACGGATGCATGTCATGACCTCCCAGATTTCCACCCCCTCCCGTATCACCCGACGGCTGGCCATGGCCGGCGTGTCGATCCTCGCCGCGGCCGTGCTGGCCGCCTGCAGTGGCGGCCACGCCGAAGAAGCGGGCATGCCGCCGCCGCCCTCGGTCAGTGCCGCGCCGGTGCTGATCAAGCCGGTCAGTCAGTGGGATGACTTCAGCGGCCGCGTCGAAGCGGTGCAGAGCGTGGAGCTGCGTCCGCGCGTGTCCGGCTATATCGACAAGGTCAATTACGTCGAGGGCGAGGAAGTGAAGAAGGGCGATGTGCTGTTCACCATCGACGCCCGCAGCTACCAGGCCGAGTACGACCGCGCCCGCGCCGAACTTGCCCGCGCCCGCACCCAGTCCACGCTGGCCCGCAGCGAGTCCGAGCGCGCCAAGAAGCTGTCCGACCAGCAGGCCATCTCCACCGAAACCTGGGAACAGCGCCGCGCCGCGGCCGACCAGGCCGGGGCCAGCGTGCAGGCCGCGCAGGCCGCGCTGGATGCGGCGGCCCTGAACCTGGAATTCACCAGGGTGCGTGCCCCGATCAACGGCCGCGCCGGTCGCGCGATGGTCACCGCCGGCAACCTGGTCACCGCCGGCGACAGCGCCAGCGTGCTGACCACGCTGGTCTCGCTGGACAAGGTGTTCGTGTACTTCGATGCCGACGAAGGCACCTTCCTGCGCTACGCGCAGATGGCCCGCAAGGGCGAGCGCCCGAGCGAGCGCGACAGCGACCTGCCGGTCAAGGTCGGCCTGTCCGGCGAAGAGGGCTACCCGCACGAAGGCAAGGTCGACTTCCTGGACAACCAGGTCACCCGCAGCACCGGCACCATCCGTGTCCGCGCGCTGCTGGACAACGCCGACCGCACCTTCACCCCGGGCCTGTTCGCCCGCGTACAGCTGCTCGGCAGCGGCCAGTTCCAGGCCATGCTGATCGACGAGAAGGCCGTGCTCACCGACCAGGACCGCAAGTACGTGTACGTGGTCGACAAGGAAGGCAAGGCGCAGCGCCAGGACATCACCCTGGGCCGCAACGCCGACGGGCTGCGCATCGTGCAGCAGGGCCTGAAGGCCGGCGACCGGGTGATCATCGACGGCGTGCAGAAGGTCTTCATGCCCGGCATGCCGGTGCAGGCCAAGGTCGTTGCCATGCAGCCGGTTGCCGCGCCGGCTGCGCCTGCGACGGCACCCGTTGCATTGAATTAAAGGCAGCCGACTGACAGTCGGCTCTACCGTCATGTAGCAGCCGACCCCACCGTCGGCTCTACCGTGTCTGCCATCGCCCCGTGCAGGGGAGCCCGCCACCGCTGTCGCCCGCGACAGCGGCCGGAGTCGTGCACGCCGGCGCTGGTGAAACCCCAGGAATCCACCCATGGACTTTTCCCGTTTCTTCATCGACAGGCCGATTTTCGCGGCGGTGTTGTCGATCGTGATCTTCGCCGCCGGCCTGATCTCCATTCCGATGCTGCCCATCGGTGAGTACCCGGACGTGGTGCCGCCGTCGGTGGTGGTGCGCACCGTGTATCCTGGCGCCAACCCCAAGGTGATCGCCGAAACCGTGGCCACCCCGCTGGAGGAGGCCATCAACGGCGTCGAGGGCATGATGTACCTCAAGTCGGTGGCCGGCTCCGATGGCGTGCTGCAGATGACCATCACCTTCCGCCCGGGCACCGACCCGGACGATGCGGCGGTGAAGGTGCAGAACCGCGTCGCCCAGGCGCAGGCCCGCCTGCCCGAGGACGTGCGTCGACAGGGTGTCACCACCCAGAAGCAGTCGCCGACCTTCCTGATGGTGGTGCACCTGACCTCGCCCAAGGGCAAGTACGACACCCTGTACCTGCGCAACTACGCACGCCTGCACGTCAAGGACGCGCTCGCGCGCATCCAGGGCGTGGGCGATGCGCAGATCTTCGGTGGTGGCGACTACGCCATGCGCGCCTGGCTGGACCCGGACAAGGTTGCCGCGCGCGGCCTGACCGCCAGCGATGTGGTTGGCGCCATGCGCGAGCAGAACGTGCAGGTCTCCGCCGGCCAGCTCGGTGCCGAGCCGATGCCCAACAGCCAGTTCCTGACCCTGATCAACGCCCAGGGCCGCCTGCGCAGCGAAAAAGAGTTCGGCGACATCGTGCTCAAGAGCGGTACCGACGGTGAAGTGGTGCGCCTGTCCGATGTGGCACGCGTGGAACTGGGTGCCGGCGACTACACCCTGCGCTCGCAGCTGGACGGCAAGAACGCGGTCGGCATCGGCATCTTCCAGGCCCCCGGCGCCAATGCGCTGGATATCCGTGATGCGGTGATGGCCAGCATGGACGAAATGCAGAAGACCATGCCGGACGACGTCAAGTACGAGGCGGTGTATGACACCACCATCTTCGTGCGCGACTCGATCAAGGCCGTGGTCTCCACCCTGCTTGAAGCCATCGCGCTGGTCGTGCTGGTGGTGATCCTGTTCCTGCAGACCTGGCGCGCCTCGATCATTCCGTTGATCGCCGTGCCGGTGTCCATCGTGGGTACGTTCGCCGCGCTGTACCTGCTGGGCTTCTCGATCAACACGCTGAGCCTGTTCGGCCTGGTGCTGGCGATCGGCATCGTGGTCGATGACGCGATCGTGGTGGTGGAAAACGTCGAGCGCAACATCGAGGAAGGTCTCACTCCGTTGGCCGCCGCCCACCAGGCGATGCGCGAAGTGTCCGGCCCGATCGTCGCCATCGCGCTGGTGCTGTGTKCGGTATTCGTGCCGATGGCATTCCTGTCCGGCGTCACCGGTCAGTTCTACAAGCAGTTCGCCGTCACCATCGCCATCTCCACGGTGATCTCGGCGATCAACTCGCTGACCCTGTCGCCGGCCCTGGCCGCGCGCCTGCTCAAGCCGCATGGCGCGCCGAAGGATGGCCCGAGCCGCCTGATCGACCGTCTGTTCGGCTGGGTGTTCCGTCCGTTCAACCGCTTCTTCAAGTCCAGCTCGGAGAAGTACGAGCGCGGCGTGTCGAAGATCCTCGGCCGTCGTGGTGCGGTGTTCCTGGTCTATGCGGTGCTGCTGGTGGCCACCGGTTTCATCTTCAAGGTGGTGCCGCCGGGCTTCATCCCGACCCAGGACAAGCTGTACCTGATCGCCGGCGTGAAGCTGCCGGAAGGCTCGTCGATCGCGCGTACCGATGAAATGCTGCGCAAGGTCGCCAAGATCGCCCAGGAAACCGAGGGCGTGGCCCACACGATCTCGTTCCCGGGGTTGAACGCGCTGCAGTTCACCAACACGCCCAACACCGGTGTGGCATTCATTCCGCTCAAGCCGTTCAACGAGCGCCATGGCCGCACTGCTGCGCAGATCAACGCCGAGATCAACCAGAAGATCGCCGGCCTGCAGGAAGGCTTCGCGTTTGCGATGATGCCGCCGCCGATCCTCGGGTTGGGCAACGGCAACGGCTACCAGATGTTCATCGAAGACCGTGGCAACCTGGGGTACGGCGCGCTGCAGAATGCCGTCCAGGCGATGCAGGGTGCGGTGGCGCAGACCCCGGGCATGGCCTTCCCGATCACCAGCTACCAGGCCAACGTGCCGCAGCTGGATGCGGAAGTGGACCGGGTCAAGGCCAAGGCCCAGGGCGTGCAGCTGACCGAGCTGTTCGACACCCTGCAGACCTACCTCGGCTCGTCCTACGTCAACGACTTCAACCAGTTCGGACGTACCTGGCAGGTGATCGCCCAGGCCGACGGCCAGTTCCGCAACAACGTGGAGGACATCGGCAAGCTGCGTACCCGCAATGATCGCGGCGAGATGGTGCCGATCGGCTCGATGGTGACCGTCAAGGAGACCTTCGGCCCGGACCCGGTGCTGCGCTTCAACGGTTACCCGGCGGCCGATCTGGCCGGCGAAGCCGACCCGCGCATGCTCTCCTCGGCCGAAGCGATGAACAACCTGACCGCCATTGCCGCCAAGGTGCTGCCGGTGGGCATGACCACCGAATGGACCGACCTGAGCTACCAGCAGGCCACCCAGGGCAAGGCTGCCTTCATCGTGTTCCCGGTGGCGATCCTGCTGGCGTTCCTGGTGCTGGCCGCGCTGTATGAAAGCTGGTCCCTGCCGCTGGCGGTGATCCTGATCGTACCGATGACCCTGCTGTCGGCGTTGTTCGGCGTGTGGTTGACCGGTGGCGACAACAACGTGTTCGTGCAGGTCGGCCTGGTGGTGCTGATGGGCCTGGCGTGCAAGAACGCGATCCTGATCGTCGAGTTCGCCCGCGAGCTGGAAATGGGTGGCAAGGGGATCGTGGAAGCCGCGCTGGAAGCCTGCCGCCTGCGTCTGCGTCCGATCGTGATGACCTCCATCGCCTTCATCGCCGGCACCGTGCCGCTGGTGCTGTCCCATGGCGCCGGTGCGGAAGTCCGCTCGGTGACCGGCATCACCGTGTTCGCCGGCATGCTGGGCGTGACCCTGTTCGGCCTGTTCCTGACCCCTGTGTTCTACGTGGCCCTGCGCAAGTTCGTCAGCCGTAATGGCGGCGGGCAGCTGGTCACCCACGGCGAACCGACCATCCACCATTGATTCCGTCCCCCGCGAGGTTTTTCACATGAATACCGCTACCCAAAAGATCGCCCTGGTCACCGGTGCCACCCGCGGCATCGGCCTGGAAACCGTCCGCCAGCTGGCCCAGGCCGGCGTGCATACGCTGCTGGCCGGGCGCAAGCGCGACGTCGCCGTGGCCGAGGCGCTGAAGCTGCAGGCCGAAGGCCTGCCGGTGGAAGCGATCCAGCTCGACGTCGGCGATGCCGCCAGCATTGCCGCCGCCGTGCAGACCGTCACCGAACGCCACGGGCGCCTGGACATCCTGGTCAACAACGCCGGCGTCCTGCTCGACGACCCCAAGCTGGCGCCGTCGGCACAGACCCTGGATACCTGGCGCGCCACCTTCGACACCAACGTGTTCGCGGTGATTGCCGTCACCCAGGCGTTGCTGCCGCTGCTCAACGCCTCGCCGGCCGGCCGCATCGTCAACGTGTCCAGCATCCTCGGCTCGCTGACCCTGCACAGCCAGCCGGGCTCGTCGATCTACGGCTTCGCCGTGCCGGCCTACAACGCCTCCAAGAGCGCGGTGAATGCCTGGACGGTGCAGCTGGCCTATGAGCTGCGCGAGAGCACCACCAAGGTCAACACCGTGCATCCGGGCTACGTCAAAACCGACATGAACGGTGGCGAGGGCGAGATCGACGTCAGCGAAGGCGCACGCTCGAGCGTGGGCATGGCGCTGATCGGCGCCGACGGCCCGAACGGCAGCTTCACCTACCTCGGCGAGGTGCTGCCATGGTGATCCGCCTGTTGACCGTGGCCGTGACCAGCGCGCTGCTGGCCGGCTGCGTCAGCGTCGGCCCCAACTACCAGGCGCCACCGGCACAGCCGGTGACCCTGCAGGGCGCCGCCGCGCCGGTGTTCACCAACGCCTCGCCGGTCGCCAGCTGGTGGGCGCAGTTCGACGACCCGGTACTGGAACAGCTGGTGCATGACGCACTCGGCGACAACCTGGACCTGCGCATTTCGATGGCCCGCGTGCGTGAAGCGCGCGCGGTGTTCGTCGAGCAGCGTCTGGACCAGCTGCCGCACGTCACCGCCGACGGTAGCTACGACCGCCGCAAGCAGCCCGACGCCACCGTCGGCGGCGAGCGGGTATTCAGCGAAACCTACCAGCTTGGCTTCGACGCCGGCTGGGAACTGGACCTGTTCGGTCGCCAGCGCCGCGCGTCCGAAGCGGCGCGCGCCGACCTGGGTGCCGAGCAGGACAACCTTGCCGATGCCCAGGTCACCGTGGCCGCCGAAGTGGCACGCAACTACTTCGAACTGCGGGGTACCCAGAAGCGCATCGCGGTCGCCAAGCGCACCCTGGTCAACCTCCGTGATACCCAGCGGCTGACCGAAGCGCGCTGGGAACTCGGTGCAGGCAGCGAGCTGGACGTGCAAAGCAGCCGCGCGCGATTGAAGGCCATCGAAGCGGACATCCCGCTGCTGGAAGTGTCCGAAGTGCAGTCGCGGCATCGCCTTGCCGTGCTGCTGGGGCAGCGTCCGGATGCATTGGACGCACTGCTGCAGCCGCGTGAAGTGCCGGCCTATGCCAAGCAGCTGCCGCTCGGTGACACCACCGATCTGCTGCGCCAGCGCGCCGACGTGCGCAGTGCCGAGCGTCGCCTGGCGGCGGCTACCGCACGCGTTGGCGTGGCCACGGCCGACCTGTTCCCGCGGATCAGCCTCACCGGCTTCGTCGGTTTCCTGTCCGGCGA
>NZ_JBFULB010000209.1:0-6937 GCF_056400545.1 Stenotrophomonas sp. P5_A8
GGCTCACCTCGCGGGGGAGGCAACGCGTCCAACCGGACGCGCCGAGGTCAAAACATGTGCAACCCACCGTTCACCGCGTAATCGGCACCGGTCACGTAGGCCGCATCATCCGACGCCAGCCACGCGCACAGGCTCGCCACTTCCTCCGGCTTGCCCAGCCGGCGGATCGGCACCGACCCGGCCAGCCGGTCCAGCACGTCCGGCGGAAAACTGCTGATCGACTGGCTGGCGATATACCCCGGCGAAATCGTATTCACCGTCACCCCGCGTGCGGCCACCTCATTGGCCAGCGCACGGCTGAAGCCATGCATGGCCGCCTTGGCCGTAGCGAAATTGACCTGCCCGATCTGGCCCTTGTGCGCGCTCACCGAACCGATGTTCACGATCCGGCCCCAGCCACGCGCGGTCATCCCGTCGATCACCTGTTTGGTGATGTTGAACAACGCATGCAGATTCGAGCCCATCACCGCGTTCCAGTCGTCCGGACTCATCTGCCGGAACAGCACGTCGCGGCTGCCGCCGGCATTGTTGACCAGCACGTCGATCTCACCGACCTCCGCCTTGACCTTGGCAAACGCCGCCACCGTCGACGACCAGTCCGCGGCATTGCCCTCCGAAGCAATGAAGTCGAAGCCCAGCTCGCGCTGCTCGCGCAGCCAGCCGGCCTTGCGTGGCGAGTTCGGTGCGCAACCGGCGACCACCGTGTGGCCGTTGCGCGCCAGTTTCTGGCAGATGGCCGTGCCAACACTGCCCATGCCGCTGGTGACGTAAGCGATGCGAAGCGTCATTGCTGAAGACTCCTTGGTAACCGGATCAGGGCGCGGCCCATCAGGCCGCGATGGGATACAGACCGAACAGCAGGCCACCGACCATCAACAGCAGCGAGATGGCGATCGCCCACTTCAGGGTGAATTTCTGGTGGTCGGCAAACTCCACTTTGGCCAGGCCCACCAGCAGGTAAGTCGAGGGCACCAGCGGGCTGAGCAGGTGCACTGGCTGCCCGGCCAGCGACGCACGCGCCATCTCCACCGGGGTGATGCCGTAGGTGCCGGCAGCCTCGGACAGGATTGGCAGCACGCCGAAGTAGAAGGCGTCGTTGGACATGAAGAAGGTGAACGGCATGGATGCGATCGCGGTGATCACCGCAAGATACGGGCCCCAGCTGTCGGGGATGATCGCCAGGAAGCTGTGCGACATCGCCTCGACCATGCCGGTGTTGTTGAGGATGCCGGTGAAAATACCTGCGGCGAAGATCAGCGCCACCACCGACAGCACGTTGCCGGCATGGTTGACCACGCGGCGGCGCTGCTCGGCCAAGTTGGGGTAGTTGATCACCAGCGCGATCGCAAAGCCCACCATGAACAGCACCGGCATCGGCAGCACGCCCAGGATCAACGCCGTCATCAGCGCGATGGTCAGCGCCAGGTTCACCCACAGCAGCTTGGGGCGCTTGACGTCTTCGGCGTCTTCGACGGTCGGCAGCGCATTGCCATCGTCGGACACGCTGTTGTCCATCCAGCTGCCACCCTGCGGCAGGCTCACCACGCCCAGGCGGCGGCGCTCCTTCAGGCCCAGATACCAGGCCAGCAGCAGCACGCCGGCGCAGGCGATCACCATCGAGGGGATCAGCGGCACGAAGACATCGGCCGGGTCCACGTGCAGCGCGGTGGCCGCGCGCGCGGTCGGCCCACCCCACGGGGTCAGATTCATCACGCCACCGGCGAGGATGGTTACGCAGGTCATGTTGAGCGCGTTCATGCCAAGCCGTTGGTACAGCGGCAGCATCGCCGACACGGTGATCATGTAGGTGGTCGAACCGTCGCCATCGAGCGAGATCAGCATCGCCAGGATCGCGGTGCCAAGCACGATCTTCATCGGGTCGCCCTTGACGAAGCGCAGGATGATCCGCACCAGCGGATCGAACAGCCCCGCATCGATCATCACCCCGAAGTAGAGGATGGCGAACATCAGCATCACGCCGGTGGGCGCGATCTTCTTGATGCCCTCCAGCATCATCTCGTCGATGCCGGCGCCGAAGCCGCCGATCAGCGCGAAGACGATCGGGATGGTGATGAGGGCGACCAGCGGCGACAGCCGCTTGCTCATGATCAAGTACATGAATGTAATGACCATGCCAAAGCCGAGGATGCTCAGCATCATCTGCAGACTCCAGGAGGGGTAGGGCGGAAGAAGAGGGTCAGAAATCGAACTGCAGACGGCCGGTCACCGCGCGGGTGCGGTCCAACGTGGCGCTGGCCAGGCGGTCGCGGTTGCGGCTTTCGATCAGGTTGAGCATGAAGCGCAGGTTTTCGCGCATGTACCAGTTGCCGCCCAGCGTCCATGCCTCGGTCTGTGCATCGCGCAGGTCCGGCTGGCCGATCAGGTGCTGGTCGCCGCGCATCTGGTCGTAGCGCAGTGCCAGCTCGAACGCGCCGGCGGTGTGCTGGAAATCCTTGACCCGCCCGAAGCGGCCGGTCTTGCGGTCGTACACCCGCGACTCGCCGGTGACGAACCAGCTCACCAGCCCGTAGCCGGCCAGCACCTTGCCGCGCTGGCTGCCGTCGTCGAAGGTGGCACCGCTGAATTCGCCCTGCCAGGACAGCGGGCCGCGCACCTGCGCGTATTCCAGCGACCACTTGTTGACGTCGGTGTCGCGCCCGGCCGAGAAATCGACCAGGGTCAGCCGGCTGTTGTCGGAGAGGTGGCCAGCCGGGCGCGGGCGGATCTTCAGCCCGGGCACACCGTTGGCGCCGGGAGTGTCATAGCGCTCGTGGGCCAGCGACAGGCCCAGGTGCAGCACATCGCCGGCGGTGGCGCCCGGCGCCCAGGTCGCGCGGCCACCGGCGGCACGGCCCTTCACTTGCCACGCGTCGATGCTTTCCAGGCTGTAGGCGCTGGCGGCCCAGGTCATGTCGCCACGGGCGGCCTGCCAGGAGGCGCCGAGGCGGTACAACGGCGCCAGCGTGGTGCCGGCGTTGCCGCGCTCCAGGAAGGTACCGTAGTTGGAACTGGTGCGGTCATCGAGCGAGAAGAACTGCTTGAACTGGCCGACGGTGAGCTTGCCTGCGTCGCCGAAGCTGCGGCTGACGAACACATCCTTGGCCTCGACCCGGTCGCCCGAAAAATCGGCTTCCAGCTTGTAGTCGACCACGAAGAACCTGCCCGACACGTCCACCCAGGCGCGGCGGATCTCCGTGTCGTCCTTGTTCGGGGTGCCACGGCCGTCATTGTCGAAATCGGCGAAATCCAGATGCAGGCGGCCGCCGAGCGTGGCGGTGACCGGGCGGTCTTCCTCGCTGGCTTCGGCAGCCCAGAGCGGCGCGGCCAGCATCAGCAGGGTACAGGCGGCCGGCGTGCGCCAGCGCAGTGTGTTCAGTTCCACGGACCCTCCCAGGTACTCGTTCGTGCAGGTGTGTCGCCAATGGCATCGGCACGGTGTGCGATGCGATGGCGCAGCCTAGAGCCGGGAAGCTGTCATCCACCTGTCAGGGGTTTGTGCGTTGCAGCGAAGCCCACGGGAGTGGCCGCTCGCGCTAGGATTCGTGCTCCTGAGAGATTTCCCGACCGATGCGCCTGCTGCTGGTGGAAGACAACCCGGACCTGGCCGATGCCATCGTCCGCCGCATGCGCCGCAGTGGCCACGCGGTGGACTGGCAGCGCGACGGGCTGGCCGCGGCCAGCGTGCTGCGCTACCAGAGCTTCGACCTGGTGGTGCTGGATATCGGCCTGCCCAAGCTGGACGGCCTGCGCGTGCTGGCCGGCATGCGCGAGCGCGGCGACAGCACCCCGGTGCTGATGCTGACCGCGCGCGATGGCATCGAAGACCGCGTGCAGGCGCTGGATGTCGGCGCCGATGATTACCTGGGCAAACCGTTCGACTTCCGCGAGTTCGAAGCACGCTGCCGGGTGCTGCTGCGGCGCACCCGTGGCCAGGCCAGCGAAGTGGTGCAGATCGGCGCGTTCCAGTTCGACAACGCCTCGCACCGGGTCAGCCTGGACGGCCAGCCGATCGAGCTGCCCAACCGCGAATACCGGCTGCTGGAAATCCTGATGGGGCGACTGGGCCAGGTGGTGGGCAAGGACGAGATCGGCAACGGCCTGTTCGGCTTCGATGACGAGGCCGGCCCCAATGCGATCGAACTCTACGTGGGCCGCCTGCGCCGCAAGCTGGCCGACGCGCCGCTGCGGATCGTGACCGTGCGTGGTAGTGGTTATCTGCTTGAGGCCATCGACGACGCTGCGGGCGCGGCCGCCGATGGCGACTGACCCGCGCACCTCCGGCTCGATCCGGCACACCTTGTGGCTGTACCTGGGCGCGTTCCTGGCGCTGTTCGCCATCGTCCTGTTGTTCGGCGCACGCGACTACGGCCAGCGCGCGGCCAATCGCTCCTACGACCACCTGCTGGTGTCCTCGGCATTGTCGATCATCGATTCGRTGGCGCTGGTGGAGGCCCAGTGGCAGGTCGATCTGCCGTATGCCGCGCTGGACCTGTTGGCGATGGCGCCGGAAGACCGCGTGTTCTATCGGGTCTCCGATGCGCGCGATGCCACCGTGACCGGCTACCCGGACCTGCCCGCGCCACCGCACCCGCCCAGCGATCGCCCGCAATTGTTCGATGCCCCCTACAGCGGGGAGCAGGTGCGCTTTGTGGTGGTGTCACGGCGGGTGTCCTCGCCGTCGGCGCAGGGCGAAGTGCGCGTCCAGGTCGGGCAGACCCGCCGGGCGCGCGAGGCGCTGGCCCAGGACATGGTGACCCGCGCGCTGCTGGCGATCGGGGTGTTGTCGCTCCTGTCGCTGGCCCTGGTCGGGCTGGGCGTGCACCGTGCGCTGCGTCCGCTGGTGCGGATGGAGCGTGAGCTGGCACGGCGCGAGCCCTCCGATCTGAAACCGCTGGATGCCAGCGTGCCGCGCGAGATGGACAAGATGGTCGGCGCGCTGAACCACTTCATGGGCCGGCTGTCGGCCAGCAACGAAACCCTGCGCGCGTTCATGGCTGAGGCCGCGCACCAGATGCGCACGCCGTTGGCGGCACTGCGCGCGCAGGCACAGCTGGCGCTGGACGAAGAAGAGCCAGAGGACATGCGCCGCAGCCTGCACGCCATCGAGCGCAATGCCACCCACATGAGCCGCCTGCTCAACCAGCTGCTCAGCGACGCCAGCGTGATCCACCGCGCCAACCTGCAGCGCTTCGCACCGGTCGATCTGGCCGAAATCCTGCACCAGGCACTGCATGAAGCCCTGCCACAGGCGATGCCGGCGCCGCGCGTGCAGCTGGCCGTTGGCGTGCAGGCGGCCTGGGTGCAGGGCGATGCGCTGCTGCTGCGCGAGGCGATCAAGAACCTGATCGACAACGCGGTCAAATACGGTGGCGACGGCAGCCTGCAGGTGGCGCTGACCGAAGAAGCACAGCAGTGCGTGCTGACCATTGCCGACCACGGCCCGGGCATTGCCGCGGCCGACGCCGAGCGGGTGTTCGAGCGCTTCGCGCGCGGCGAGGGCGCGGCTGCCGGCGGTGCCGGGCTGGGCCTGGCGATCGTCAAGCGCGTCATCGACAGCCATGGGGGCCAGATCGATCTGAGCAACCGCGTGGGCGGGGGACTGGTCGCCACCATCCGCCTGCCGAGGATGCATCCATGAAAGCTGCATGGCTTGTGCTGCTGCTGGTCGTCGCGGGCAATGCGTGGGGGGCACCCGGCGATGTACAGCGGTTTCCCGCCAAAGGCGTGCCGACCGCGCAGCTGCGCATCCACGGCTCGACCGACATCGAGGTGTTCGCCACCGTCATCGCCGACTACCAGCGCCTGCACCCGGGCACCGAGATTCTCTACGAGGACGTGATCACCCAGGACATCTATGCGCGCTACCTGCGCGACCGCAGCGGGCCGAACGCGCCGGACATGCTGATCAGCAGCGGCATGGACCTGCAGACCAAGCTGGTAAACGACGGCCACGCGTTGGCGCACCGCTCGGTGCAGACCGACGCGCTGCCGGCGTGGGCGCAATGGCGGCACGAGGCGTTCGGAATCAGCTACGAACCGGTGGCGATGGTCTACAACACGCGCACGCTGCCGGCCGCACGGGTGCCCCGCACGCGCCGCCAGCTGCTGGACCTGCTGCGCGCGCCGGACGCGCCGCTGCAGGGCAGGGTGGGCACCTACGATGTGGAGCGCAGCAGCGTGGGCTACCTGCTGGCCACCCAGGACGGCCAGCGCGGCAGCATGGCCGGTGCGCTGCTCGGCGCGCTCGGCGACAACGGCGTGCAGCTGGAAGAACGCACCGGCGTGTTGCTGGACAGGGTCAGCAGTGGCCAGCTGTCGCTGGTCTACAACGTGTTGGGCTCCTACGCGCAGGCGCGCATCGACGCCGGCGCGCCGCTGGGCATCGTCGAGCCGGAGGACTACACCCTGGTGGTGCTGCGCACCGCGGTGATCCCGCGCAGCAGCCGGCACCCGGAGGAGTCGCGCCGCTTCCTGGACTACCTGCTCTCGCCGCGTGGCCAGCAGGTGCTCTCGCGCGAGGCGCGGCTGATGCCGATCCTGCCCGCGCAGGGCCAGCAACGTGGCCGCTCGCCTGAGCGCAGCTACCGGCCCATCCAGTTGGGCCCCGGCCTGCTGGTGTACCTGGACGCGCTGAAACGCCGCCAGTTCCTCGAAGCCTGGCGCGGCAGCATGCGGCAGCGCGACGACCGGTAACGACGGCCGCCGGCCGTCAACCTTCACCCGCGTAACAACGATCCAAGCCGGTAATGACGGCCGCTGGCCCTCAACCTCAACACGACGATCCACCCCGGTAGTGACGGCCGCTGGCCGTCAACCTCATTGCAACGATCCACCCCGGTAGTGACGGCCGCTGGCCGTCAACCTCATTGCAACGATCCACCCGGTAGTGACGGCCGCTGGCCGTCAACCTCAACACAACGATCCACCCCGGTAGTGA